>NZ_JBFTLY010000014.1:0-107222 GCF_056396685.1 Pseudarthrobacter sp. 05T312 | reverse complement strand
TACGCCCGTCCTTACAGATCAGAGGCCGAGCGTGTTGCCGCTTTCGCTGGCTGGCTCCATCACTACAATCATCATCGAGGTCACACCTCACTCAAAGGTCAGCCACCGGCCAGCCGCGTCACCAACCTCTCAGGTCAATACACCTAGGCCAGCGGCTTGACTGTCCAATGCCCCATCCCGGAAATCAGCTGGCCCCTTCATATCCCATACTGTTGCACAAGCGCAACTAGTGCGGGAAGCTTAGCAATGAACCGTTTTTGATTTGAGGAGAAGAAGTAATGCGTGCGTTGACAGTTACTCCCGGGGAAAAAGATTCACTTAAACTGCGCGATGTTCCGGAGCCGGCCACCGGGGAGGGCGAGGTGCTGGTGGAGGCCCTGGCCGTGGGCCTGTGTGGGACCGACAGCGAAATCATCGGCGCCGAGTACGGGGAAGCACCGCCGGGCCAGGATTACCTGGTGCTGGGGCACGAGAACCTGGGCCGGGTGTTGGACGCGGCGCCGGCTTCCGGCTTGGCCAAGGGTGACCTGGTGGTGGGCATCGTCCGCAGGCCCGACCCTGAGCCATGCAAAGCCTGCGCCGCCGGGGAATGGGACATGTGCCTCAACGGGAACTACACCGAACATGGCATCAAAGGCCTCGACGGCTTCGCCAGGGAACGCTGGCGGGCAGACGGTGAGGCGATGGTGAAAGTGGACCCCGGTCTGGAGGATGTGGGTGTCCTGCTGGAGCCCACCACCATCGTGGCCAAAGCCTGGGAGCAGATCAACCGGATCGGGCAGCGGGCATTTTTCGACCCCCACACCGCCGTCGTGACCGGCGCGGGCCCCGTTGGCCTGCTTGCGGCGCTGCTGGGAGTACAGCAAGGCCTGGACGTGCACGTCTTCGACATCGTCACGGACGGGCCCAAGCCGGACCTTGTCCATGACCTGGGCGCGACTTACCACAGTGAGCCCCTGCCGGAGTCAGGCATCAAGCCCAATATCCTGGTCGAATGCACCGGTGTCACCCCCGTGGTCCTGGACGCGCTCAAGTGCCGGGCCCAGGACGCCGTCACCTGCCTGACCGGGGTTTCCGGAACCGGAAAACAGACAAAGGTGGACGTGGGCGCACTGAACCGCGAGGAGGTGCTCATGAACGGTGTGGTTTTTGGCAGCGTCAACGCCAACCGCCGCCACTACGACGCCGGCGCACAGGCGCTGGCCAAGGCGGACCGTGACTGGCTGCGCCGCCTCATCAACCGCCGGCTCCCGCTGGCTAACTTTGCTGAGGCCTTCAAACGCCAGACCGACGATGTCAAAGTCGTCCTCGATGTCACCCGTGGCACGGACGGAAACCCCAGCCATGAGTGACAGGACCCCGTGGGACGGCGGGACCGGCCATTGCCTCCCCTCGGGACGTCAGTATGAAATCTCTTTTGAACGACAAACAGCCGTGGTGACCGAAGTCGGGGGCGCCTTGCGGGATTACCTGCTGGACGGCCGGCCCCTGCTGGACGGTTATGGGCCCGAGGAGATGTGCACGGGCGCCCGGGGCCAATCCCTGATTCCATGGCCCAACCGCATCCAGGGCGGCAGCTACGAGTGGGAAGGCCAGCGGCTGCAGCTTGACCTGAGCGAGCCGGACAAGGGCGGGGCCATCCACGGGCTCACGCGGTGGCGGAACTGGGGGACCCCGGCTGTGGAACACACTGAGGACTCCATTTCCTTCACCTACACGCTCCACTCTTGCCAGGGCTGGCCGTGGGTGCTCGACTGCCGCCTTGACTACCATCTGGGCCCGGGAGGGCTGACCGTGCGGACCACGGCGATGAACCGAAGTGCGTCACGGTGCCCCTACGGGACGGGGGCGCATCCTTACCTCAGCACCGGAGTCAACACTCCCGGGGCCATCAATGCCGCGTTGGTCCAGGTGCCAGGGCGCACCTTCCTGCCCGTGGACGAGCGTGGCATACCCACCGGACATAAGGGGGTTGAGGGCACCGGGTACGACCTGCGGGAACTCCAACAACTTGGCGGGCGGCACATCGACGTCGCCTACACTGACCTGGTCCGTGACGCTGACGGGCGGGCCCGGGTGAAACTCCTGCGCCCGGATGATTCCGGAGGGGTTGAGCTGTGGGTGGACGGGTCCTATCCGTACCTGGAAATCTTCACCGGTGACACACTCCCCCAGCCGGACCGGCAGCGGAGCGGGCTGGGGGTTGAACCAATGACGTGTGCCCCGGACGCCTTTAACTCCGGCGAGGGCTTGATAACCCTTGAACCCGGGCAATCCCACAGCGGCGAGTGGGGGATCACGCCGCTCTGACCGGACTGCTGTGTCCGCGCAGCGTAGAGAGAATTGGCGCCAGCAGAGTGCCAACTATTGCGTAAACGCAAACATTGAGGTTGAATGAAGACATGGCTTGCGGCACCAGGACTTCGTCACTTCACGTGTTGGCTCCCAGGGTAAAGCGGCCGTCAGTGGTGCCTTGGACACCGGCGGCGGCCGCAAAAGCCTCCAGGGCCGCAGCCAGGGCCGGGCGTCGACCCAATGGCATCCTCAGAATGACCTCCGCGATGGCTTGCCGCCGGTGCTCGAGCACGGAGTTCACCAGAGCTTTCCCTTTTGTGGTCAGTTCGAGCCGGATGTATCGCCGGTCTGCCGGGTCTTCCCGCCGCTCGAGCAGGTCAGCAGCGACCAGCCGGTCGCAGATGCGCGTGGCGTTGGAGGCATGCACACCCAGTTCCGCGGCCACGCCGCCCAAATTTTGCGGTCCCCGGGTGTGGATGAGGACCAGGACCCGCAGTTGCGGAGTGTTCACCACGTCCTCCACCTCGGCAACGGAGCGGGACACGACGCGCAAAAGGGTATCCGCGGCACGCATTACCGCTTCAACTTCCCGGCTCGAAGGTTCCGGGACTAATTCAGATCCACCAGCTGTATCCATGAGTACCAGTTTCCTCCGATAGTTGCTTTCCCGCAAAGTTTGAAGATTCCAGAGCAGCAGTACGGGACATCCCCGCCGGATAAGGAGAAATTGTGGGAACACACCAGGCAAAAGGAGCCTTGGCGGAAACCGTCGATGGGATCGACCCGCTCATCAGGAAGATTCAAACCGGCGAGTTTGAGCGGTCCCTTTCGGCACTGACCGCCGTGGAGATTTTCCTTGGGCATCACAAAGCAATAAGGGGGTGCGGCCACTGGTGGCCCCCGGCCCTATCGGAGCAGTGCGCGGCGGTGGCGGAAGCCCTGCCTCCGCACGGCCAAGAACAGTGCTTCCTTTGGAGGTCGACAAATATCGGGCTCGCCACATGCTGACATCAATGGAAAGGACTCATCCTGTGAAAAACCTGCTTACCGAACCGACACCTTGCCTCCTGGCGGGGGTAGTGTAATGCCCGCATGGTTGCTGGCATGGATGTGGGGCACCATCGCCGGCGGCGCACTAGTCGTGGGGTGCGGCTTGGCGTGGAAGTGGAAAATCCCGTCCAAGGTCGTGTCATCGGTGATGTCCTTTGGCGCCGGCGTACTGATATCGGCCCTCGCGTTTGGGCTGGTTCAGGAGGCAGTGAACGGCGGTGGGCTGTGGCCGACGGTCGGAGGCTTCGCCACCGGCGCTGTGGTCTACGTGGCCGCCAACGCCCTGCTGGCCAGCAAAGGGGCCAAGCACCGGAAGCGGTCAGGCGGGAAACAACCCTCGGAGCAGCAAAAGCCGGGCAGCGGGACCGCCATCGCGATCGGGGCCCTCCTGGACGGTATCCCGGAGTCGGTCGTCCTGGGCGTGGGTTTGGTGACCGCCGGTGCAGTCAGCCCGGCCATGCTGGCGGCCGTGTTCATCTCCAACGTCCCCGAGGGCCTCTCCAGCACTGCGGGCATGAAAAAGGCCGGCCGGAGTGCCAAATATGTGTTTGGGGTGTGGGTGGGAATTGCTGTCATTTCGGGCCTGGCAGCCTTGGTTGGCTTCCTGGTCCTGCAGGACGCACCCGCGGAAGTTGTCGCCTTCATCACGGCCGTGGCCGCCGGAGCGATCCTTGCCATGCTCGCCGACACGATGATCCCGGAAGCCTTCGAAGAACACCACCTGCTCACCGGCCTCATCGCCGCCGTCGGATTCCTGGCCGCATTCACCGTTGACCAGGTCGGCGGCTGAACCATGACTGAAAGAAAACCCATGAGCTCCAATCCAGACAAGGCCGCCCGCGCCATCCCTGAGCCGCTGAATCCTGACCCCACTGGCCAGGACCCCAGCGCCACAGACCCAGCCGCGGATGCCAAACTGCAACTCCAGCTGGCCATCTTCGACGTCACCAGGGACGCCCAGGGCAAAAGCCTGCAAGAGATCCTGGAAAGGCTGCGGTCCGCCTTCGCAGCCCACGGCGTTCAGACACCGCCGGGCACCTGGCTTGAGTCCGTGGCTTCCTCGGCGTTCTACGGTGAGCCCTACATTATCGACCTCCCCGCGGCTGTGGCGGCCGACAATACCCTGCCCGCCCCAAGCACAGATGTGCGTCGCAGGCTTGCAATCCGACGCCGGCTGCGGCAGGAGAAGCTACCGGCGGGGACCTTCCCCTCCCCAACCTCCTGGGATGTACCGGCCAACGAGATCACCCACCACCGCAGGTCCGGGCACGTCCACCCGATTACCATCTCCCGGTCAGCAAGAGGGACCCGTATGGTCCTGGCGGCTGTCGGGGCGGTAATGGCGGTGCTTCTGGCCATCCGGGCTGTTCGGGAGCCCAAACACGCCCCAGCGCTGCCGCTCCAAGCACTCGAGGGTGCGGGCTGGAAGGATAACAATGCCTGAAATCAGTGATTACGCGATTGTCGGTGACCTGCACACGGCCGCGTTGATCAGCACCAGCGGGTCAATCGACTGGATGTGCCTGCCCAACTTCGACTCCCCCGCCTGCTTCGCTGCCTTGCTGGATACCCCTGCCGCTGGGCGCTGGCTCCTGGCACCTGCCGGGGAAGAAAAGTGCACCCGCCGCCGGTACCGCCCCGGCACACTCATCCTCGAAACCGAATGGGAGACTCCCGATGGAAGCGTCCGGGTTACCGATTTCATGCCGGTCCGCGACGACGCCGCCGACCTGGTTCGGATCGTCGAAGGGCTCAGCGGCGCCGTACAGATGTACGGGGAACTCTGCCTGCGCTTCGATTACGGCCACATCGTGCCGTGGGTGCGGCGCAAAGACCGCGGCCTCAGCGCTGTCGCGGGCCCGGACGCCGCTTACCTGACCACCGAGGCCCCACTCGAAGGACGGGACATGCGCACGATCAGTGAATTCACGGTGCGGGCCGGCGAAAAGGTGCCCTTCGTGCTGTCCTGGGTCCCCAGCAGCAAACCAGCCCCGCGCCAAACAGACCCCGGCAGTGCGCTCAGGGTAACGGAGGACTTCTGGCAGGACTGGATCAGCCGGAGCAAGATGGAGGGAAAGTACAAGGACGCTGTAGAACGTTCCTTGATCACCCTCAAAGGGCTCATTTACGCTCCAACGGGTGGCATCGTCGCAGCTCCCACCACTTCCCTGCCGGAGGACCCGGGTGGATCCAGGAACTGGGACTACAGGTTCTGCTGGCTTCGCGATGCGACCCTGACGTTGCAGTCACTGCTCGCCGGGGGCTACACCGACGAAGCTGCCGCCTGGCGGGAATGGCTGCTCCGCGCCGTCGCCGGCGACCCCGCCGACCTGCAAATCATGTACGGAATCGACGGCACCCGCCGCCTCCCCGAGACGGAACTGCCCTGGCTGTCAGGATTCGAAAACTCCAAACCTGTCCGGATAGGAAACGCTGCCGCTCCCCAGCTGCAGCTGGATGTATGGGGCGAGGTTCTGGATGGTCTCTCCCTGACCCGTGCGGCCTTTCCGGATACGGTTGATGATTCCTGGGTCATCCAGGTAGCACTCATGGAATACCTCGAAGGGGCATGGGACAAACCAGACAACGGGCTCTGGGAGATGCGCGGCCCCCGGCGCCAGAACACCCACTCAAAAGTCATGGCCTGGGTCGCCGCAGACCGCATGGTCAAAGGCATCCGGCAATCCGGGCTTCCCGGCCCCGAAGACCGCTGGGCCGCCTTGCGGGATACCATCCACGCTGACGTCATGACCCACGGCTTCGACACCGACCGCAACACCTTCGTCCAGTCCTACGGAACCAAGGAACTGGACGCGAGCCTCCTGCTAATCCCGCGCGTCGGGTTCCTGCCCCACGACCATCCCCGCGTCATCGGTACCGTGGACGCCATCCAGCAGCACCTCACCGATGACGGCTTCGTCCTCCGCTACCACCCACAAGCCAGCAACGACGGCCTGCCGGGAACCGAAGGCGTCTTCCTCGCCTGCTCCTTCTGGCTTGTCGACGCCCTACTGGGGATCAACCGGCGCCGCGAGGCCGAGGAACTTTTCGAGCGCCTCCTTAGCCTCCGCAACGACGTCGGCCTGCTCAGCGAAGAATGGGACCCCAGGAACCAGCGCCAACTGGGCAACACCCCACAGGCATTCAGCCACTTCCCCCTCATCCACTGCGCCCTGCAACTGCACCAGGGGAGTGCCAGGCAGAGCGACACGCCGCTGCGGAGCCCCACAACGGCGACCACGGCCGGCCCTACGGGCACGAAGACTCCCTCAGTGGAAGGGCAACGTGAAGGCTGACGCCGTAGTGGTGGGGGCCGGACCCAACGGGCTCGCTGCTGCCGTAACCTTGGCGCGGGCCGGGCTAAAGGTAAGGGTGATTGAGGGAGCACAGACGGTCGGGGGTGGAGCCCGGACGACAGAGCTGACGTTGCCCGGGTTCCGCCATGACGTTTGTTCAGCTGTCCACCCCATGGCCCTTGCCAGCCCTTTTTTCCGGGCCTTTGAACTTGAAAAGCGCATTGAGCTGCGCGTGCCGGAAATCTCCTACGCCCATGCAGTGGACGTAGCCACAGCCGGGATCGCATACCGCAGCCTCGCCCGAACCGCTGAGGACCTGGGCCCTGACGGGGAACGGTACCTCCGGCTGTTCCAACCCCTCGTTGAACGGGTCGACGGGATTACTGATCTCACCATGCACCAACTGCTGCGTATCCCCCGGGACCGCCTCGGATCGCTCCTCTACGCGGCCAGGACCCTTGAACAGGGCGGGCCCTGGTGGAACGCACGGTTCAAAGGAGACATCGCGCCCGCCATGGTCACTGGTGTCAGCGCCCACTGCATCGGGTCACTGCCCGGGCTGGCGACCAGCGGCACGGCGATGTTGTTGGGCGCGCTGGCCCATGCCGGCGGCTGGCCGGTCCCCGTCGGCGGATCCCAATCGATCGCCAATGCCATGGCGGAGGACCTGCTGAACCATGGCGGTGAGATAGTCCTCGGCTCTCCGATCACCGACTTGGCTGATGTCCGCGACGTTTCGCGGCCAGCGGCCATCCTTTTGGACCTCTCTGCAGCGGGGCTTGCCCAAGTCGCCGGAGCCGAACTCCCCACAAGCTACCTGCGCAAACTTGCCTCCTTCCGGTATGGGAACGCGGTCAGCAAGGTCGATTTCGCTCTCTCAGGGCCCGTACCGTGGGCCAATCCTTCCCTTGGCGCAGCCCCCACCGTCCACTTGGGCGGAAGCAGGGCAGAGATGTCGCGGGCGGAGGCTGAGGTAGCGTCCGGAGGGTATCCCCGACGGCCCTTTGTCCTTGCCTGCCAACCATCGACCCTGGACAGCGGCCGTGCCCCCTCCGGAAACCACATCCTGTGGACCTACACCCACGTCCCTGCGGGGTCAAGCGTGGACTCGACAGAAACGATCATCCGACGGGTCGAACAATTCGCGCCGGGCTTCCGGGACGTCATCCTCGCTACGCACTCGATCACAGCCCACCAATACAGCGAGTACAACCCGAACTACGTTGGAGGCGACTTCTCCGCAGGTGCACTGTCGGCCCGCCAACTGCTCAAACGGCCGGTTATCTCATCCGACCCTTGGCGGACACCGGCAAAAGGTGTCTACCTGTGTTCATCCTCAACGCCACCGGGACCCTCGGTCCATGGCCTGTGCGGGTGGTACGCCGCCCAGTCCGCCCTTAAACGAGAATTTGGACTGTCCTCACCGGAACTGACGTACCGGACGTAGCCGCCGGGTAAGCAGGCACTGGTACCGGGCAAGTTGGCGTGTTGAAGACCTGGATGCGCACCAGCGGCGGCAGTTCATCGCCCGGACGCTTGTCCTCGTGATTGCCAGCTGCGGTTCTTGGCCTACTGCGCTCCCTGAAACCTGGAAGAGGGAACAGCAGAGCGCTCGGCTGCCGGCGGTAAGGGGACAGTACAAAACATTTCCTTTGCGTTCCCGCAATGGTAGCGTAGTGGCAAGGAACCCCAAACCCTGCAACATGCCGGCAAAATGCCGCCTTTCAGGAAAGGGAAGATCATGAATCAAGGTTCAACAGCCTTAATCCAGTGGTTGTGCTGGATAGTTGCGGTCATCAGCGCTGTCGCCGCACTGGTTCGGGCCGGTGTGGCTTCCACCGCTGGGGTCGTTCGGCAGAAAAGCGGACAGATAGGCGTGCTCTGGATCCTGTGCGCCGCTTCTGTTCTCACCGGCTTTATCCTCGCAGCAGCCGCTGTCCGGAGCGGCAGCTGAACAACGCCCGGTTGCGCGCCGGTGGTCCTCAGCGAGGCCCCGAGTGGTCACGATTCCCGTTAAGCCAACACCAATACCAGGAGGAAGAACCATGGCAACTGTCAGCGACTTTGTGGTCCAACGCGTGAGGGATTGGGGGGTCAGCCGCATCTTCGCTTTTCCCGGCGACGGCATCGGCGAATTCGACGGTGCTTTGGAGAAAGCCCAACGCGCTGACGTGGGCCTGAAGTATGTGCGCCCCACACATGAGGAGATCTGCTCGCTGATGGCCACGGCGCACGCCAAGTTTACCGGTGAAGTCGGCGTGTGCGTCGCGACCTCCAGCCCGGGTGCTTTCCACATGCTCAACGGACTCTATGACGCCCAGATGGACAACCAGCCAGTCGTAGCTATCGTGGGCCAGCAGGGGCTCAACGCGCTGGGCACCTTCACGCAGCAGGAGAGCAACCTCGAACGCACCCTTGCGGACGTCGCCGTCTATGTCCAGACGATCGTCTCCCCTGAACAGGCCCAGGCCGTCGTTGACACAGCTTTCCGTACCGCCAAAGTCCGGCTGGGACCGGCCGTGATCATCTTTCCTCACGACGTGCAGGGAATGAAGATGCCCGAGCTTTCGCCCCAGAACTGGGTATCGCGCTCCAGCGCCGTCGCCCCGTCCATCTCAATCGTCCCCTTACAAAGCGAGATCGAGAAGGCAGCAGCAATCATCAACGCGGGCAGTAAAGTCACGTTCATCGTCGGCCACGGGGCGAACGGGGCCACGGATGAGGTCCTTAGAGCCGCAGAACTCTGCGGGGCCGGCCTGATTACGGCCTTACGCGCGAAACAGGTAGTTCCCTCCGACGTGCCGCACCATTCCCAGCAGCTCGGACTCCTGGGTTCCCTGCCCAGCGCGCACCAAATGAGCGGTTGCGACACTCTGGTATTGCTCGGGACGAACTACCCCTACAGCCAATTCCTGCCCAAAAGCGGGCAGGCGCGGGCCATCCAGATCGATCTCAAACCCGAGCAGATGGGGCTGCGCTACCCCACCGAACTCAACCTGTGGGGAGACGTGAGAGCAACCCTCACCGCGCTTATCCCGCATCTGGACTCGAAAACCGACCTCTCCTGGCAGAATACGGTCGCCGAGGAGATGCTGGAATGGGAAAGGGAGATGGACGCACAGGCAATGCTGTCCTACGAAGACGGCGTCAACCCCCGCCGGGTCTACCACGAATTGAACAAACGCCTGCCCCCACGCGCCATAGTCACCGCGGACGCCGGCTCCACGGCGGACTGGTACGGACACCACATCAGGCTCCGCCGCGGCATGCTCGGGGACCTTTCCGGACGCCTGGCCAGCATGCTCGCCGCCATGCCGTACGCGACAGCAGCCAAGTTCGCCTACTCCGACCGGTCAGTTATCTGCACCATCGGCGACGGCGCCTTCCAGATGCTCGGCATGAACGAACTGATAACCATCAAGAAATACCTGCAGGAATGGGAGAACCCGCAGCTGATCATCATGGTTCTGCACAACAACGACCTCACGCAAGTGTCCTGGGAGATGCGCACCGAGGACGCAAACCCCGTTTGGTCCACCTCCCAGGACGTTCAGTCGATTGACTACGCCGGATGGGCGGAATTGCTCGGCTTCACCGGAATCCGTGTCAAGACCGACGACGAGGTCGCCGCCGCTTGGGACACGGCATTCGCGCACCAGGGAATCACCCTCATTGACGCCTACACCAGCAAAAACGTACCGCCCCTCCCCCCGCACATCACCCTCGAGTTCGCCAAGCACACCGCAGAAGCGCTGCTCAAGAAAGACCCTGACGGGGTCGATGTCGTACGCGACTCCGCCAAAGCCCTCCTCACCGAAGGAATTGAACGCGTCAAGGGAAAACTGCATCTTGGCCAGGACCACGACGACAAAGAACACTAACAGGAGCACCAACGAAGGCCGGGAGTTGGAGAACCGCTCTAGTCGGACCATTTATGACCTTTCATCGCTCAGGCGTTGTGGCCGAAACGCGTGGGATTACCGCAGGCTTCAATCCAGGCTGGCCGATGAAGGTCAAGGACACTCAAAAGGCGAGGCATTTCATCTTGCGATGAAGCAACAATTGCGTGAAAATAAGAGTTAGGGTTCGCGGGTGGTGCCTACCTCTCAGTCGGCTGGGGGTGTGTTCCAGTGTTCGCGGCTCCACATGTTAAGAGTCCTGCTCGTTCCGCCGGTCGGGCGGAAAGTGGCCTACGGGTCCACGGGAGAGCAATCGGCGTACTGGGGCGCGGTCTCATCGGCCATATTGCGAAGGAGCATTTCCGATGGCACAGAAAGTAACGGCATCACCGGCAGTGGGTAATGCGCGGTGGAAGCGGCTGATTCCCGTCGCAATCATTGTCTACATCATCTCGTTCATGGACAGAACCAATATCGGGTTCGCCCTCAACGGACTCCACCAGGACCTGGGCATCGACGCCGCCCAGCAGGGACTGGCGGCCGGCATCTTCTTCATTGGGTATCTCGTCCTGCAGATCCCCGGGGGCCATCTTGCCGAGCACTGGAGTGCGAAGAAATTCGTTGGCATCATGGTACTCATTTGGGGCGTGTTGGCCGTCCTCTCCGGATTCATCCAGGACTTCACCCAACTGCTCGTGGTGCGCTTCTTCCTCGGCGTCGCCGAAGCCGGGATCTGGCCTGCCATCCTTGTTCTGATCAGCCACTGGTTCCCCGCGGCCGAACGCGCCCGGGCATACGCGTTCTGGATGATGAACATTGCCATCGCTTCCATCATCACTGCGCCCCTCTCCGGCTGGATCCTCTCCTTCTCGGACTGGCGGTGGCTGTTCATCATCGAAGGCATCTTCCCGTTCGTCATCGCCGCGCCCCTGTGGTGGGCCCTGATCGCCGACCACCCCCGGGAGGCCAAGTGGTGCTCCGTCCAGGAGCGTGAATACATCGAAAAGGGCCTTGCTGCTGATGCCGCGGCCCATCCCCAGCAGGAAAAGCTCGGCCTGCGCCATGTCCTGTCCAACGCAGTGGTGTGGCGGCTGACCCTGGTGTACTTCCTCATCCAGATTGGCTTCTACGGCATCAACATTTGGTTGCCCCATGTGATCAAGACGATCACCTCCGGATCTTCCCTCGAGGTCGGCTTTGTCACCGCGATCCCGTACGTGTTGGCGATGTTCGGCCTTTGGTACAACGCCAAGGCAGCCGACCGTTCCGGCCGCTACTCCACCCACGTGCTGCTGTCCATGGCCATCGGTGCTGTTGCCCTGGTCATCTCGGTGGCAACCGGGGATAACCTTCCGTTCCTGGCCGTCACCCTCATCAGCATCGCGGTCGCCGGGGCCCTGGCTTACGATGGCCCCTTCTGGGCCTCGGCGTCCCGTGCCATGCCGGTGGCCGTCGCCGGCACCGCGATGGGGTTGATCAACGCAGTTGGCAACCTCGGCGGATTCGTCGGACCCTACGTGGGTGGTTACCTGCAGGACGTGACGCACGGCAGCTTCCTCGCCACATCCTTCTTCCTGGCGGCATGTTTGCTGGCTGCCGGCCTGGTGATGCTGACTCTCCGGCGTGGCGGTGACAGGCCGGTGCATGGCCGGCTTCCTAAGGATCATTCCCGCAGGCCGGACGCCCAGAAGCCTATGAAGAAGACTCCTTGAGAGTAGGGGCCCTCGCTCACGCCTGAGCGGAGGTGCAATGTTATTCGACCTTCTGGGCGCTCAGATCACCGGCCGTCGTTTGGCCGGTGATCTGAGAGCTATTGACGACCGTTCGGGAGGATGAGCTTCCCAGGGGCTGCCTGGGTGTTCCGGTCAAACCACAGCGCGGGGAAGACGGCAATTTGTCGTTACCTCCCCGATGACGTACGCCTGGATTTGATCGGCCACACACACCGTGAAGCACTGTCAGGCTCGCCTCCGAGGGGAGCCGCCCTGAAAGCTGCTGACACGCTGACTGGTACCACCGACAGATCCGCACGGGCCTTTCGTGAGGCATGGAGTTATCCGTCTAACCGGTCACCGTGGGCGCCGCTGAGTAAGTACCTGCGGTCGGCACGTGTCTGCCGGGTTTGTCTAAGCCACCCGGTACTTGTCGACGGCGGAGCTGCGAAGGGACAGCCCGTTGCCTGGGGAGTCTGAATTGGGTGCGATCGTGCCGCCGCTGGGATCCAGGGTCCCTTCAAAGAATGTCCGTTCGATCCGGACGTGGTCGTGGAACCACTCCAGATGGCGAAAGTTTTCTGTCGCGGCGGCGGCGGGAGCGCTCAGGTTCGGTGCGCAGTGGCCGGACACCTGAAGTCCATATGCGGCCACCGCAGCTGCTATCCGCAGCCACTGGGTGATGCCGCCGCAGCGTGAGACGTCCAGTTGCACGCAGTCCACAGCTTCGGCTTGGCATAACCGCTGGAAGTAGAACAAGTCGGTACCGTATTCCCCCGCGGCAACGTCGGCAGTTATTGCCTCCTTGACGGTCCGCAGTCCGAGCAGGTGGTCGGAGGACACGGGCTCTTCAAACCACGCAAGCCGGGATTCCCGAGCCGCTTCGAAAACCCTTATGGCTTGTTTTGCCGTGTAGGCGCCGTTGGCGTCGACGAAAAGTTCTGCGCCATCCCCAATGATGGTGCGTGCCTCATGAATGCGCTGCAGGTCCCGTGGGATGTCATTTCCGTTGTCCTGACCGATCTTTATTTTCACCCGGGGGATCTGCTGGCCGTGGACCCAGCCGGCAAGCTGGTCCTCCAGCTGTTGACGGGAGTAGGTGGTGAACCCGCCGCTGCCGTAAATGTTGACCGTGTCGCGCGCCGCTCCCAGGAGGCGGTCCAGGGGAAGGCCAAGCAAGCGTGCCTTCAGATCCCATAAGGCACAGTCCACCGCGGAGATGGCGTAGCCGGCGAGCCCGCTCCGACCGGTGTTGCGAACGGCCCTCAGCATCGATAGGGCTGCGCCTGTGGTGTCCCAGGCACACCGACCGGAAATTGCCGGTTCGAGCAGTTCTGTGATCAGCTTTGAGCAGGAGGCAGGTGCATACGTCCAGCCGATCCCTTCGCAGTCGGCGGCCCGGGCACGGACCACCACAACCGTGGTGGAATCCCAGGCGAATGTGCCGTCTGCCTCCGGGCTATCGGTGGGGATTGTGTACGTGCCGACGTCCAGACCGGTGAGGGCCGGATCTGATGTAGTTCGCGTGGCGGGCATGGTCAGCCTTTCTTGTTTGTGAGGGTTTCTGCACTTCTGCTTTGGCTCCCCCTTCAGCCGTTAGCACCAACTACTGGAGGCTTCCCCGCAGCTCCTTTGCGACCTCTTCAAAGGAAGTAGCGGACGTCCGGATCCCTTGTGCCTTTTCATAAGCGGTGGCTGGAGTCAAAAGCCGGGAAGGCTGGACGTGTGCGGGCTGTGCGGGTCAGGTGGGTTTGCTGGCACCGCCGGCGATCAATCGATCCGCGGCGCGGGCTGCGACGGCCATGATGGTTAGTGCCGGGTTGGCACTTCCCTGGGTCGGCAATACGCTTCCGTCTGTGATGTAGAGGTTGGGTACGGCGAAGCTGCGGCAATCCGCGTCGACAACGCCGTGCTGTTCGTCCGCGGCCATTCGCGCTCCGCCGACAAGGTGGGCAAAGCGTCTAATGGTGATGACTTCCTCGGCGCCCGCCCCGTGCAGGATCTTCTCCATGGCTCCCTGGGCCGCCTGCATCAGCTGGCGGTCATTGTCGCATTGGGAGTAGTGGAAGTGGGCTACTGGCATTGAATTTCTGTCCTTTTCCGAAGCAAGAGTTACGCGGTTTTCGGCTTGCGGCAAGAACTCGCAGAGCGCTCCCAGACAGGCCCAGTGCACGTAGTCGGTCATGTATTCACGCAGCTTTCCCCCCCAATGACCCTGGGCAGCGACGTGCTCTGCCCAGGTGATGGGCAGCGGCGATACCGTCTGTATGGAGAACCCGCGCTTGTACGGCTTGGACGGATCAGTTTCGTAGAAGTCCTCAGAGCTGACTTCCGGCGGTGGGGCCTTCCACATGCGTACCTCTGATTCGAATCTGCCGGCCGTCTGGGGTGCCCCCTGGACCATTAGGTACCGCCCCACCTGGTCGAAGTCATTGCATAGCCCCTCGGGGAATCGTTTGCAGGCGGAGTTGAGCAGCAGGCGTGGGGTCTCGATTGAATAACCGGCGACGGCGACGATCCGGGCGCGTTGGAAGCGGGCCCGTCCGTGCCGGATGTAGTGCACTCCGGTGGCCTTGCCTGTTTTGTCGTCTATTTCGATCCTGGTGACCATCGAGTCGGCCCGAACTTCCGCACCATGGTGCAGGGCGTCGGGGATATGGGTGATCAGGGGTGATGCTTTGGCGTTGACCTTGCAACCCTGAAGGCAGAACCCACGGTAAATGCAGTGCGGCCGGTTGCCGAAGCGGCCATTGGAGATCGCGACCGGGCCGACCTTGGCCGTTATGCCGGAGGCCAGCGCACCCCGCAGGAACAATTCGCCGTTGCCCGAAACGGGGTGCGGGCTGTGGGGATATGAGTGGGGGTCGCCCCACGGCCAGTGCTCGCCGGCTACGGGCAGTTCTCCCTCGATGTCCTCGTAGTAGGACTTGAGGTCCCCATACTCCAACGGCCAGTCGGCGCCCACGCCATCGGCGCTGTAGGTATGAAAGTCGCTGGGATGGAACCTGGGCGTGTAGCCGGCGTAGTGCACCATGGAGCCGCCCACTCCCCTCCCGGAGTTATTCGAACCGAGCGGTACCGGGTCGTCTCCGGAAATGATCCGGGGTTCGGTCCAGTACAGATGATGCGAGCCTGCTTCGTCGCTCACCCAGTCACGTTCGGGGTCCCAAAACGGGCCCGCGTCCAAGGCCACAGCCTTCCAGCCTGCGCGGGCCAGGCGCTGCAGCAGGGTTGAGCCGCCGGCACCACAGCCGACGATCGCTATGTCGACCTCTTCCTCGTCGCGAAACTGGGCCATGTCGGTACGCATGGCACGATTTGTTCCGGGCACGGGAGGCAGCAACCAGGCGGAGGCGTTGCGGTCTTTTACCGAAGCCATCAGCGTTGTCTTCCTGTTTGGGACTTGGCCGTATGTGCTGCAGGATCCTGGGCCGGGCGCGCGTCTGCCACCTCGAAAGGTTCGCGGGCGTTGAGACCGAGATTTTTGTATCCCCGGGGATAGGCGGGCCCGGCGAAACCTATCTCATCCCAGGCCAGGGGGTGCGAGTAGAAGGCCGTGCATGCGTACCGCGTCCACAGGCTCCAGACCCTCGACGTCTGTCGGCCCCGCCACATTTCCGCTGCCTGAATGTCGGTCAGGAGCAGTGCTTGTTTTTCCCAGGAAAGCTCGGCGAATGCCCTTTCGTGGCGTTCACGGGCCTCGGCGTCCAGCTCAGCCAGGGTGCTGCGCCAGGCAGCCGGGTCCGGCTCCATGTCGTCGTAGTGCCAGCCGTCGGTCTGGTCCTCAGCGAGGCGGGTTTCGACCATGTTCACCACTGGAACCCGGGGCTCTTGGCGCTGGTCAAGCAACTGATCAAACAGGGCCCTCGCGGCCGCCTCTTCCGCTACGGTAAAAAACCGCAGGTCTGTGGGCCGTCCCAGGCGGGCCAGCACCACGCCCTGGGTCACCCGGTCCCAATGCGGGGATTGTCCTTGCACGTCGATGCCGGGAAAGCGGCCGCCGCCGTCTTTGGGGTCAAGCGGGAGTACTGTCACTTTTCCCTCCTCAGTACTGCGGCAAGCAAGCCCATCCCACCGACCAGCGTCACCAGGAGCGGTGCCAGTAACGGTGGTCCCATCTCCATGTTGTAGGTCAGGTTGGAGAATCCTCCGGGTTTTTGGGCGATGCCCCGCGCGTGCAGGTACGTTCCCTGCAAGCCGTTGGCGATGATGGCCGCGGAAGCCAGGGGAAGCGCTGTCTTAGCCATCCTCTTGCTAAAGATTCCGGCGATCCCGGCAGCCGCTCCGACCGGACCGAGGGCGACCGGGAGCCACATGAGTTTGTTGCCGAAGCTTGCCTTGTCGTGTTCAAAGTATATTTCCGCCGCGGTAACCAGGGCCCCGGCCGCAGTGAGGCCGGAAAGTGATCGCTCAAATCGGCCGGTTTCCACATTCCGGATCATGCGGTCTATCCCGTGAATGGTTGCCTTGGTTGGAACTGGTGTTTTCATTCCGCTCCCCGTTCTCACGCTGCTTCTTTTATTCCGCAAATTGTTCCTGTGCTACAAACCTGGCGCTGATCCCTTGTGGCCCACTCGGCACTGCATCATCCGCGCCAACGCGGCGTCATCCGCGCCAACGTGGCGTCATCCGCGCCAGCGTGGCGCCGGAGCGGGAGAGCCCCTTTGGCGCCGTCCGGCGGCCGCGAATTCCATGCCTGCGAACAAGCCGGCGATCACGGCGTCCAGGGCGGCTGGCCTGCGGCGCCGACGGTCGGCGATGGCCAGGGCAATCATGCTGACGGAATGCAGTGAGTCCACCACGCCGGCACCCACGCGGACCGTACCTGAGGCTGGGGCTGCCCCGACGGCTATGGCTTGAATGAGGTGTCTGGCACCCAGAATCCGCATTACGGCCCGGACACGTGCATCCGGTTGTTGGCCTACCGCAACACGGTAAACCGGCGCCGGGAACGCCACCTGGCATAGGCCGTAAGCTCCCCGGGTGATCTCCAGGGCCCTCATCACTGCCGCCTCTTTCCCAGCAGCATAGGGAACAACGTCAACAATGCGGCCGCTGCTCCGCTCACGGCGAGAAGGGCGCCGTGGTGCTGGGATGCCCACAATTGGACGCTTCGGTCTGCTGAGCGGGCATCGAATGCGCCGTGGGTGCCGAAGTCCCGCTCTTCGTCGGTCGGTTTCCACAGGTTGACGGGTTGTTCGGGGTCGCGCGGTTGTGGCCTTTGCTGGGATTTGAATCCTGTCCGGGCAAGGTACCTGTCGAGCAGTCCGGGGGCGACGGCATTGGCCACCAGGGTGCCCATGGTGCTTCCGCCCACCCAGTACTCCCGGCGCTGCGGGTGCGCGGCGGCGTAAAGGACGCCACGCGCTGCGACTTCGGGCTGGTAGATGGGCGGCACCGGCTGGGCTTTGTTCGGCAGGCGGGAAAGCACCCAGCTGAACTGTGGGGTGTTGACAGCCGGCATCTGCACCATGGTGGTCCTGATCGGGCTTCGATCGTGAAGCAGTTCGCACCGAAGGGATTCGTTGAAGCCCTGGATGGCGTGCTTTGCACCGCAGTAGGCGGACTGGAGCGGGATTCCCCGATAGGCAAGAGCCGAGCCTACCTGGACAATGGTGCCCTGCCCCTGCTTCTTCATCCGGTCCAGAGCGATCATTGTTCCGTAGACGTAGCCAAGATAGCTGACCTCCGTGACCCGCTTGTATTCCTCGGGTTTAATCTGGTCAAAGGGGGCGAAGACTGAGGTGAAAGCTACGTTGACCCAGATGTCGATTGGGCCCAGTTCCCGCTCGACCCGCGTGGCGGCCTTGTCGAGGGCATCATGGTCGGCGGTGTCCACCGCGACCGTCAGTGCCCGTCCCCCTGCCGCTTCCACTTCCCTTGCGGCACCGGCCAGCCCTGCTTCACCGCGGGCGAGCAGGGCGACTGAGGCCCCTTGTTGGCCGAAGCCGACAGCCGTGGCCCGGCCGATACCACCGCTCGCGCCCGTTACAACGACTGTCCTGTCTTTGAAGGTGTTCATGCGTGCTCCTCGTCGTGCCTCGGTTACTTCGCCAAATAGCTGATCGGTAGTGCCCGCTGCTAGGAATTCAGTCCCCGCCACGGGGGCGGAGGATCCGCCAGCCGGCGCGAGGTCTCGAGCATGGCGGCGTGTACAAAGGCCTGTGGGAAATTCCCCCGGAGTTGGCGTTGCTCGACGTCATACTCCTCCGTAAAGAGGCCGGGAGAGCCGCAGGCAGCCCGGTTTCTTTCGAACCAGCGGGCCGCTTCGGTGGTCTCTCCGCTTTGATGGAGGGCCATGGCCATGTCGAAGCCGCACAGCAGGAAAGCTCCCTCCGACTTGGCCAGAGCCCGTCCGTCCTGGCGGAAGCGATACAGGTATCTATCACGGGCCAGGGTGTCTTGCACCGTCTTGAGAGTGGCTACCGACCGGGGGTCATCGGGCGGAAGAGCACCCCGGATCACCGGAAGAAGCAGGGACGCGTCGACGCGGTCATCATCCGGTGCGCGTTGCCACCGCCCGCTGGGGTGCAGGCAGTCGTTGGCCACGTCAGTAATCAGGGTGTCAGCCTGGGAGGTCCACTTCGCTCCCTGCTGCGGCGGTGCATTACGGCCAATGGCTCGCAGGCCTGCAGCGCAGATGAGGCGGGAGTGGGCCCACTTGCGGTTGTCGAGTTCCCACATGCCCGCGTCAGGTTCCTGCCACCGCGCCATGATCGCATCCGCGCAGATTTCTGCCGCCTTCCAGTGCTCAAGGTCCAGCCGGTCATTCTCGGCAGCGGCGGCGAACAGCAGCAGGGACTCCCCGAACGCGTCCAACTGGAATTGGTCATTGACCCAGTTGCCGGCCCGGCCGGCCCCACCCGGGTACCCGGGCAGCCCAACGTCCCATTCATCCGGGACCTTCCCGCCCTCGGTGGTGTAAGCCGGGCGCATGCCCGGTCCGTCAGTGAGCAGTCTGGAGGCAACAAAACCCACCGCATCATCCAGAAGTGGAAACATCTTGCAAGCCGCGACTGCCTGGCCGACATAACACTGGTCCCGGATCCACGCGTACCGGTAGTCGTAATTCCTCTTTTGCTCGGCCCGCTCAGGCAAGCCCATGGTGGACGCGGCCACCATCGCTCCCCCCACCCCCGTCATTCCGCGCAGAACCGCATACGACTGTCTGCAGTCGTCGGCAGATATCGTGTTATCAAACTGGGGAACCACCGAATGCCAGGCATTTTCTGTTGCGCTCCAGGCCGGCCCCGGCTCCACCGGCTCCACGGGCAGTTGGTGATCGGAGATTTCCAGCACCAGATCGTGATAGTCGCCTTCCGCCAGCTCAAAAACCGCTTCAAGACCATGTTCTCCGGACTTCGCCCCTGACGCACCGACCAGACGCACTTTGAGATTCCCGGAGCTCGCTGTCCAAACACCGTCGTGGCAGGAAAGCCGCGCCATCTTGTGCTTGCCGAAGTTCGCCCGTGCGTCCAGAATCATCCGCACCGACGCGGGACCCAGAACAGCAGAAATCCGGCGCAGCAGCACCGCCCGGGTTGGGTCCCCGGGATATGCCAGCGCTTCCCGGCATTCGATGATCCCCGCCCCCGTTACCCAACGGCTCACCCAAATCAGTGTTCCGTCCTCATACTGTCCGCCCCATACATAACGCGGATCAGTCGGACTTACGGCGAACGCTCCCGGACCACCCAGAAGACCCGAGAAAACGGCATCGTCATGCCAGCGCGGCGCGCACATCCACACCACGTCCCCCCGGGGACCTATCAAAGCAGCCCGGGCACCGTCAGCAACCATCGCATACTCCCGCAACACATGTGGGGGAAAGTCTGCCAAGGCGTCGAACATACCACCGAGTCTAGAGGTAATAGTTGCCTAAGCGCAATGGAAAACCGCAGATTGGCCAGCCGCACACCGAGGTCCACCGCTTTCCCTTCAAGGCCTTGATAGCACGGTGGATGCGTCACCTGCACCCATGGGTTCTTCTCCTGCCCCAAGACCCACAGGTGGAAAAATTCCCTCTTTCAATTGCGGGGGCGCAATGATACGTTATGTGCAATTAGATGCGGGAGTTCTAGCCCGGCCAGGAACTGGAAGAGCCGGAATGGAAGAAACCGCCGCACGTCAACTCCTCGCGGCGGCTAGCCCGGCACGGTTCACTTTCCATTGATCCGACGCCAAACGAAGACAGGATTAAAGGGAGGGACTGGCGATGGCTGGGTTTGTAGGCGAGATGCGCCGGAGCGGCAACGGCCTGCTGCTGCGTGCCTCGGTTATCGCGGCAGTAGGCGGCTTACTGTTCGGTTACGATACGGGGGTAATTTCGGGGGCGCTGCTCTTCATCAAAAGCGATCTGAACGCCAGTGCAGTCGCCCAGGAATGGATTGTGTCCTCCCTGTTGCTTGGTGCCATGCTTGGTGCCCTGATCTCCGGGTATCTCGCGGACAAGATCAGCCGGAAATGGACCAAGGTGATTTCCGGCTCCCTCTATGTCGTCGGCGCTTTGGGATGCGCCCTTTCGATTAGCGTTCCCATGCTGATCGGCTTCAGGTTCCTGCTGGGGGTATCAGTGGGCACGGCATCCTTTGTGGCGCCGTTATACATTTCCGAGGTAAGTCCGCCACGCGTCCGGGGTGGGCTGGTGTCCTTCAACCAACTCGCGGTCACCGCAGGAATCCTGCTGGCCTACATAGTGAACTTCGTGTTCCAGGGCTTCACTAACAATTGGCGCTGGATGCTCGGCTTCGGTGTCATCCCCGGCGCCGTGCTGGCCATCGGTATGCTGACCGTCCCCCACACCCCTCGCTGGCTTGTGCAGCAGGGACGTGGAGATGAGGCGCACAAGGTACTGGAGCGCTTGCGCGAGGGTGTTAAAGGTGCGCAGGTGGAACAGGAAATCCAAGACATAAAAGAGGCCAACGACGCTGAATCCGCAACGAAGGTTCGGGACCTGCTGAGGCCCGAAATACGTCCGCTGCTGTTGATCGGTCTAGGTTTAGCCGTTTTCCAGCAGTTCGTCGGCATCAACACGGTTATTTACTATGCTCCGACAATCCTCTCCGACACCGGACTGACAAAGAGCACCTCCATCACACAGACCCTGTTCGTCGGACTGACCAACCTGATATTCACTGTTATCGCAGTGCTTCTGATCGACCGACTGGGCCGGCGCAAACTGCTGCTCACCGGGACGGTGGGGCTTACGTTGTCCTTGGTACTGTTGGGCGTCTACTTCAGCTCCGGTGCCCTCCAGCAACACGCCGGCTACCTCGCCCTGGTGGGTCTGCTGCTTTACATCGCTTCTTTCGCCATTGGACTGGGCCCGGTCTTCTGGCTAATGATCTCCGAGATATACCCCACGGGCATCCGCAGCAAGGCCATGTCCGTGGCAACCCTGGTGAACTGGGGCGCCAACTTCCTGGTTGCCGCCACTTTCCTGAGCCTCGGCCAGGTGATCACCCGCCAGGGTACGTTCTACCTCTATGCCGGCCTTGGTGTCCTCGCGTTCCTGTTTTTCCTGAAGAAGGTTCCGGAGACAAAGGACCGGTCCTTGGAAAACATCCAGTCCGACCTGATGGCGAAGGACTCCCCCCGGGACTAACCCCTGCTCCCCCAATGACGCCAGCCGGCACTTTTGGTCCCTTTGAAGGAAGCCCCTGAGACTTACCCACTACCCGAGGCTGGAATGACCAGCAGAAAGAGGACGGCATGCACCACTTGTTTGACCCTCGGGCAAGCCAGAGATCCTCGGCGCACGAACAGTTGTATGCCGCTATCGAGCTCACCTACACCGTGGTCGATTTCGCCGCTGCCGGCCTTTTTATCATCGGCAGCATCCTGTTCTTTTCTCCGGATGCCACGGACCCGGCGCTCTGGTGCTTCCTCATCGGGTCCATTTGTTTCGCCCTTAAGCCGACGCTGCGCCTCATCCGGCAGTTCCGCTACCTCAAGCTGGACAAGATCGACTCACTGGCCCGGGACGAACAAAGCCACCGGTGAGGGGACCATCTGATGCGGACGTCACCCCTGGGTGTTTATTCAGCGTCTCGGTCTGGACAGCTACGGCGCACCGGGCCCGGGCCTCCTCCGACTCCGTGTCTTGCGGAGCAACCAGTTCGCCAGGAGAGCCAAACCACCGGCCGCAGCAATAGCGATGGAAAGTCCGCCCAGGTGTTCCAGGCTGCGGGATGAACTGAACTCCATCTCGGTTCGTGCCTGGTGTGCCTGATCCGCCACGGATTCCAACGCTACCGGGGTTGGGAGTTTCCCGAGCCACTGGCGGTCCCGGGTGTGCCGGCTAATTTCGCCGGGGGTCGCGCCCGGGCCCCGTCCATCCAGAAGCGCGGCGCGCATGCGGGCAAGTTCTTGTTGGACTGTGTCGGTGCCGTAACTGGCCATACCCAACAGTGTGCTCCGTGTCCTTCTTTTCGGCCAGTGGAGTCCGCGAGGGCAGGCCTTCCAAACATTGAATCGCAGCGGCGGGGCGTCCAATTGTCATCGCCGGGTATTGAGGAGGACGTATGCCTGAATTTTTTCCCGCGTGGGTGGTGATAACCCATTTTTTGAATCTTGCCTTGATGTTGATGCTCTTCCGGTCCGGCATAGAGGTTCTGTCAGCCTTCCCCAAGTTGTACTGGCATGATGACTGCCCGCCCGGACGTCAATGGCTGCGGTTGTCGAAGAAAAGTTTCGGGGCCGACTCGCGTAAACCATGGACGTCTCTGGACGAGGAGGAGTCCTGGTCACCGGTGGTTGCCCTGCCGGGCAGAAAAAACCTCGGTCTGGGCCGGCACTGGCACTTCATGACCGTCGAATTCTGGATACTCACCGGCATCGTGTATGTCGCCACCATGTTTGCCACCGGCTATTGGCAGTACATCGTTCCCACCCATTGGTCGATCATCCCCGATTCGCTGAAGGCAGTCGGAACCTACCTGCAATTCGAGTTTCCAGCCAAGATCCCCGGTCAACCGTTCGAACCGGCCCAAAAACTTGCCTACTTCGTGGTGATCTTCATTCTGGCACCACTGCAGATCCTGACCGGTGCAGCAATGTCACCTTCCGTGCTTGCCCGCTTCCCCCGCTACGGCAAGCTGTTCGGCGGCAAGCAGGGAGCACGCAGCCTCCACTTCCTGATCATGTGTGCTTTCGCGGCGTTCACCGTCGTACACGTGTTCATGGTCATCATCCATGGCCTTCCGCAGGGATTCGCCGCCATCGTTCTCGGAAACCCCAATGGCGACCGCCGGCTGGCCACGGGCATCGGACTCGCCGGGCTCCTGGCAATCGTGATTTTCCATGTGGTCATCACCTGGTTCTCGCTGCGTTACCGCCGCCGCACGCAACGACTTCTGGGCAGGATAGTCAATCCATTTGAACGGGTCATATCCCGGGCCGGCACTTCACGCCAGCGTTTCTCTCGAAGCGACATCTCCCCCTATTTCCGTGTCAACGGTTACCCACCGCCCAGCAAGGCCTATGAGCAGATGGCAACCAACGATTTCCGTGACTACCGCCTGGCCGTCGGCGGCCTGGTTGCAGAACCCATATCATTCTCGCTGCAGGAATTGCGGGAGCTCGGCGATCAACGGCAGATCACCAAGCACAACTGCATTCAAGGATGGACAGCCATTGCTGAATGGGCAGGGATTCCCCTGTCCGACATCATGCAAAAAGTCAAACCCCACCCCGACGCCAAGCATGTGGTGTTCTACGGCATGGACGACAAAGGCCTGACCGAAGGGGAAGGCCGGTACGGCTTCTACTACGCATCCATCCCTATATACCTAGCTTCGCAGCCACAAGCACTCCTAGCCCTGGAGATGAACGGGGCACCACTGCCCATCGAACACGGAGCACCCCTGCGGCTCAGGCTTGAGACTCAACTCGGATACAAAATGATCAAATGGATCCAGGGCATCGAATTCGTCACCGACGTCAAGGACATCGGAATGGGAATGGGCGGGTGGCGCGAAGACCAGCAGTTCTACGCCAACGCCGCCGGAATTTAGCACTGCTGGAACCATGGCCTGATGAATATCAGGAACCAGCAAGCTGTTTTCGCCCTCATTTCTTGATGTTTCTCCCGAACAAGGCCCAGGACCAGAAAGAACACACCCTCAGCGTGTGGCTGCACGCCCAACGCATCGACTACGGAGCCGGGAAACTCATCCCGGCCAAGAAATCACAATTGAACAAAGTCATGCTGGGCTGGCGGCAAGGCAGACCGCGACGCGGTCCGAACAGTCGAACGGTCGCCAAGAACCTTGGACATGCCCGAATAACGGACTCCTAGGCTCTCAGGTCAAAGTCCAGGTCCTCGAAGGCTCCCAGTTCCGGTCAAGTGGGGCCCACGAACAGGACTAGCAGGTGAACTCGTCGTCAGCCGGGGGATGACCTGGACCACGAGCTCTTAGGCGATGAACTCCCCAACAGGGTTCAGCCCGTCGAGGACATCAGCCTCGTCCAGCTAAAGAACGACAGCCTTCGTATCTGGGCCTTGCCGGATTTCAGGGCCTCCAGGGAGTTCTCGTGGGATTCCTTGAGGTCAGTGCACAGCTCATCGTGGTCCGTTGGCACGGAGATGCAACTCTTTCTTCTCGATTCCTTTGTCGGTTTCCGGCCTTCATCAGGCTGACAGAATCTGCATTATCGGCTCTTCAGCGCGAGCGGGGGAGGAGTCCCAAAAGGGGGTTTCCGTCCCACTCGTCGTCGTTGGCCGGTCCCGCCCAAATCGCACCGGCCCGCCAGGCAGCAGCATCACGTTCCTCGCCGCCCAAATTATCGAGTATCCATAATCCGTGTGAAAGACTGGGGATTATGGCGGGGTCAGCAGCGTTTGAGAACGAGAGCCTTTCGGAAAAGGTCAAGCGTACGATTGTGGACCGCGTCGTTGATGGTACCTACCCTCCCGGTATGCGTCTCGTGGAGCTCCAGCTCGCAAAAGAATTCGGTGTCAGCCAGGCGCCGGTCCGTGAAGCCCTGCGGGAACTGTCCTCCACGCGGCTGGTCGAAAACATACCCCGTCGCGGCACGTTCGTCCGGTCCGCTTCTCAGGATGACCTCGCGGAGGTCTACTTTGTGCGTCTCGCCTTGGAAGGAGCTGCCGCCGCCGCCGCGTATCCGGCGCTGCATGCCGACCCCTCGCCATTGCGCGATGCGTTGGCGGGTATGCGTGAGGCCGCGGCCAGGGGCGATGCCCATGGCATCGCCAAGTACAGCACCGATTTTCACCGGGCTGTTGTGGTTGCGACCGGGAACCGGCTGATGCTGGAGATCTGGGATTCCCTCTATGTCGAGGCTCGGACCATGGCCACCGTCGTGCGCGGCCACGTCGACCTGCACGCGGCGGCCGAAGCGCACGTCCCGATCCTGGATGCTTTCGAGAGCGGCACACCGGACCTCTGCACCAAGCTCGTCATCGAACACCAGCACGAGTACTCCGTCCTCCCCCAGGAATAGGCCCCTTCCTTCTCCATGGGAAGGGCACGCGCCACTTCCAAAAGAAATTATCGATAATCGCTTGTGATACCAGTCACGGTCGCATAGAGTCCTTCTCATCCATTATCGATAATCGATTCAAAGGGGAATCACTTTGAAACTCGTAAGCTTCCGCCACAACGACACCCAGCAGACCGGCGTCCTCAACGAGGACGCCACAACGGTGACTGCCGTGCCGGGCGGGCAGGACCTGCTCTCACTCATCGACAACTGGGACGGCGCCGCTGCCGAGCTCACCGCCTTGACCGGAGAAGCAATCCCCGTGGCCGACATTGAGTTGCTGGCCCCCATTCCGCTCCCCCGCCGGAACATCTTCTGCGTGGGCCGCAACTACGTCGAACACGCCAAGGAATTCGCCAACTCCGGCTACGACGCCACTGCAAGCGCCACCCCGCAGCCGGAATACCCGGTGGTGTTCACCAAGGCCCCCTCCACGGTCATCGGCACCGGCGCGGACGTCGACCCGCACACCGGCGTCACCTCCGAACTGGACTACGAAGCCGAACTCGGCGTCATCATCGGCACGGGCGGCCGGGGCATCAGCAAGGCCGAGGCGCTGGACCACGTCTGGGGCTACACGATCATCAACGACGTCACCGCCCGCGACCTGCAGAAAGACCACAAGCAGTGGTTCCTGGGCAAGAGCCTGGACACCCACTGCCCGATGGGCCCGTGGGCCGTCACCCGCGACGAGGTCGGCGACGGGCCCCTGGATCTGCACTGCACCGTCAACGGCGAAACCCGGCAGAAGGCGACCACAGCCGACCTGATCTTCGACATCCCCACGATCATCGAAACGATCAGCGCCGGCATCACCCTCCAGCCCGGCGACATCATCGCGACCGGCACCCCGGTCGGTGTCGGCATCGGCTTCACCCCGCCGCGGTTCCTGACCAGCGGAGACGTCGTCGAGATCAGCATCAGCAAGCTCGGCACCCTGCGGAACCGGATCGGAGAAGGACGATGAGCACCGCGACCATCCCCGCAGGACTGACAGCGGTCGGAACGAAACATCTCTTCGTCGAAACCACAGGCACCGGCGATGACGTTGTCCTGGTCCATGGACTGGGCGGCACCACCAGCTTCTACGAACCCCTCGTCGCCTCACTGGCCGAACGGTTCCGCGTCACCCGCTACGACTTCACCGGACACGGCCGCTCGCCCCGGGAAGCTGAACTCAGCCTGGAATCCCTGACCGCTGAACTGGCCCTGGTCATCGAATCCCAGACCACCTCAGGCCGCGCCCACCTCGTCGCCCACTCCATGGGAACCCTCATCGCCCAGCAGCTGGCGTCGACCCGCCCTGACCTGGTCCGCGAAGTCGTCCTGCTCGGCCCGGTCCGCGAACAGGCCCAGGCGGCCAAGGACGCCACCCGGGCCCGCGCAGCCCTCGTCCGCGGGAAGGGCATGGCCGCGGTCGCTGACACGGTCGCCAACGCCGCCACCGCAGACCACGCAGCACTAGCGAACCCGCTGGTGCGCCCCTTCGTCCGCGAACTGCTCCTGGGCCAGGACCCGGAAGCCTACGCGCAGGCCTGCGAAGCCCTCGCGGCCGCCACCAACCCGGACCTGTCCAGGGTCCGGTCCAAAGTCCTGCTGCTCACCGGCAGCGAAGACAAAGTCAGCACCCCGGCCGCCAACGAGGCCATCGCCGAGGAGCTTGGCCAGGCTGAACTCCTGGTCGCCCCGGGCACCGGCCACTGGACTGTTCCGGAGGCGCCGGATTTCGTCACCGCCGCCGTCCTGGACTTCCTCACGGGCTCCACGCTCAAGCCGGACACGAAGAAGACGTGCGCGTGCAGCAGCTCCAGCCCGGGCTGCCAGTCGCGCCGCCAGCAGACCATCACCATGCAGATCCGCAAAGCCCCCTAACAACCGCACCACCGTCTCCATCTCAAGATAAGGACAACGAAGTCATGTCGAAAACCCTCTTCACCAACGTCAACATCCTCGACAGCACCGGCGCCCAGCCCTTCCTCGGCGAAGTGCTCGTCGTCGATGAGCGCATCACCGACGTCCGTCCCGGCACGGGCAACCTGCCCCGCGAGGGCGCCCGGGTCATCGACGGCCGCGGCCAGACCCTGATGTCGGGCCTGTGCGATGCACACACCCACTTCACCTGGAACGACGGGGACCTCAACAGCCTGGAAACCATGAACGTTGAGGAACACCTGCTGCACACCGTCGAATCGGCCAAGTACTACATCGACTACGGCTACACCATGTGCTTCGGCGCGGCCAGCGCCAAAAAGCGCCTCGACGTCGTCGTCCGCGACGCCATCAACGCGGGCCGGATCCCCGGCCCCCGCTACCTGGCCAACGGCCAGGAAATCGCCACCACCGCCGGGGACCTCGTACCCGGCATCACCCAGATCGCCGACGGCGTCGAGGAAATGCGCAAAGTGGTCCGTGAAACCATCGGGCTGGGCGTGGACCAGATCAAACTCAGCATCTCCGGCGAGGAAATCACCGGCTCCAAGGCAGCCACCGACACTTACATCACCGAAGAAGAACTCCAGGTCGCCGTCGACGAGGCACACCGCCGGCACGTACGCGTCTGCACCCACGCCCGCAGCCGCGACTCCGTCCTGATCTCCCTGAAAACCGGCGTCGACATGATCTACCACGCCTCCTACATCGATGACGAAGGCATGGACCTCCTCGAGGCCGCCAAGGACCGCGTCTTCGTCGCCCCGGCCATCAACTGGCTGGTCGCAACCCTCCAGGACGCCGAAGCCTTCGGCTACTCCCACGAGGCCGCCGAACAGGCCGGCTACGCCCGCGAACTCGACATCGCCGTCAAGGCAATGCAGGAGATGCGCCGCCGCGGCATCCGCGTGCTGCCCGGCGGAGACTACGGCTTCGCCTGGACCCCCCGCGGCACCTACGCCCGGGACCTGGACCACTTCGTGAAGCTCTTCGGCTACACCGAAATGGAAGCCATCATCGCCGCCACCGCCCTCGGCGGGGAACTGTTCCAAAAGCCCAACGAACTCGGCAAGGTCCTGCCCGGCTTCTACGCCGACATGATCCTCGTCGACGGCAACCCCCTCGAAGACATCACCATCCTGCAGGACCTGAACAAGATCACCGCAGTGATGAAAAACGGCGAATTCCACCGCGAACCGGCCGAAGACACCCCGGCCACCCCCGAAACCGCCGATCCTGCCGACCTCGCCCTGACCCACCTCTAACAAGCACCCACGCTGTGTGGCCCCCGGCTTTCCGCCGGGGCCACACAACAAAATTCATCCCGTCCGTGTAGGGCGAACATCCCGCATTCTATGCACGTAAGAGAAGCGTGCACCTTCCCTTAGCTTTCCTTTTCAAAAAGACAATGACGCCATTTTGACCCTAAGGAACCACCCATGAAGCCCCTCGTCATCATCGGAATCACCGCCGGAATCCTTGCCGGCCTCTGGACCCAATTCAGCACACCCCTGGGCCTGATCACCTGGGTCGGATTCCTCTCCTGGGCATGCTTCTTCGCCGCCGGCGGAAAACGCGCCGGACTCCTCAAAACCATCCCCGCCAACCTCTCCGGCGTCCTATGGGGCGCCGTCATCCTCTGGGCATCGGCGAACCTCCCCATCCCCGGCGCGCTCGGGATCTCGGTCGCCATCGCAGCGTTCGCCATGTGCGTCCAGGCACGCTGGAGCGTCCTGGGTTTCATCCCGGGAGCGTTTGCCGGATGCGCCGCCTACTTCGGCACCACGTTCGACGCCGCCGGTACCTGCCTGGCCCTGATCGCCGGCGCCTGCCTCGGCTGGCTCTCGGAATACACCGCAGGGCTCCTCACCACCCCCAGTAAGAAGAACCAGACGCCCGCACCTGTCGCGGAAACCCAACCCGTCGGCTAAAACAACAGCAAAGGGCCGCCCCACCGGCCAACCCCTCCCCGGGTGCCACCGGCCCGCTCCCCGGCTGTCGGTCGCACCTGAGCCCGCCACCACCTCAAGGAACCGTGATGAACGCAGTAACAGCCCATGCAGCCGCCGGGTCCTTCCCGATCGGACACAGAACCTTCACCCCCCAGCCAACACAGGCCTTCCGGGTCGATGACTGGTTCCGCCTCCCCACAGCAACCGTGGAAATCCGCCGAAACGGCACATACGTCAGAACCGGACGCGTCGAAGAAGCCACCCCGGACTCCCGGATGCTGTGGCTCTCACCCGAAGGCGTCGACTCACGCATCCTCATCGACAAACTCGACGGATACGAAGTGTGGATCGACCCCGAACAGCACTACTACTACATCCAGCAACACCGGTAACCGAAGGAGGCAGCCATGACCATCGTTACCGAACGGCCCGGCACCATCGACCCCGCCCACGTCCGGGACGTCATGTCCATGGTGCCCACCAGCGTCACCGTCGTCGCCGGCCAGCCTGAACTCACCGGGGAACGCGCCGCCATGATCGTCGGATCATTCGTCTTCATCTCCCTCGACCCGTGCCTGGTCGGCTTCTTCGTCAGCCACGAGTCCTCCATCTGGCCACAGCTCAATAAAGCCACCGTGCTCGGCATCAGCACACTGGGCTCCGGACAGGCCGCCTTTTGCCGCAAGCTGGGAAAAAAGGAAGCAGACCGCTTCGACGAACGCTACTGGAGCCAGGGCACCTACGGTGCCCCACTGGTCACAGGGGCCGTCGCCGCCATGGAATGCCAAATCGAGAACGTTACCCCCGTCGGGGACCACGCCTTCGTCCTCGCCCGAGTCCTGGGCCTCAGCATCGGCAGCCTTACAGACCCCCTCGTCTTCCAGAACCACGGATTCTCCGGCCTCCTCCCCCACTGACACCACCTCGTGCGCCTACTAAGAAGCGGCAAGGAGCGAATATCAGGTTGGAGTGACACCCAACCTGGCATAGAACGGCTTGGCTTGGTGCCCAGAAAATAAGGGACTTAGATCTGGGTCCACTTAGAACTCGGTCGCGCCGCCGCCCACACCCGGGGACAATCCCTACGGGATATCCACCGCTACTGCTGCAATGGGAGCTAGCGCAATGGCTCCCGACTTCCAGCCGTGGATAACCGATTTGACCCCAATTGTGGACGGAACAGAGTCACCCCGGCGAAGTTTGTCCGAACCTCGTCAGGTTGACGGAATCGCTGTTATCGGCCCTTTGGCTTTGCCTGCTGGAAGGGGGGCCGGCGTCCCTTGTTTAGATAGCCAGCCGTCGGGGACACTCCACACCTTTACCCGAGCCGTAACTGCCCGGCATGAGATCACCGGAAGCAGGGCGATTTCTTTCCCACTAAGAAGGTGTCGAGTCCAGGAGTGTGGTGTATCCCTCGGCCCGGTCCAACAAGCGGCGCCCGGCGCCGCTGTCCTGCAACAGCCACAAATACCGCCCATCGGCGGAGATATCGTCGACGCGTCCAGTGATCCGTGGGTTCCGCTTATCTGATGTCAGGAGCACGACTGTGTCACCGCGGGTCAGCTCGCGCCAGTTGCCCACTTCCGTGCGTAGGCGGCTGGAAAGCATGGGATGGGGGGTGCGGGGATTCGAGATGTACATGCCGGGGGCCCTCCGTACGTATCAAGGTCCGATGGGTCAGTTGACCATCGAGAGTGTTCGATGTGCCGATTCCCTGGCAGGGAAGGACGGCGGGTTCACTCCGGCCATCTCATCCATCACGCGGACCACCTGGCAGCTGTAACCGAACTCGTTGTCGTACCAGACGTAGAGCACGAGGTTCTTTCCGTTCGAGATGGTGGCGAGGCCGTCCACGATGCCCGCGCGCCGGGAACCGACGAAGTCCGTGGAAACAACCTCGGGTGAGTCGATGTAGTCGATCTGCTTGCGCAGGTCCGAGTGCAGCGACATTTCCCGCAGGTATTCGTTGACCTCGTCCTTGGTGGTCCCGTTTTCCAGGCTCAGGTTCAGGATGGCCAGGGAAACGTCCGGGGTGGGGACGCGGATGGAGCTGCCGGTCAGCTTGCCGAGCAATTCAGGCAGGGCTTTAGCCACTGCCTTGGCTGCGCCGGTCTCGGTGATCACCATGTTCAAGGCTGCCGAGCGTCCGCGCCGGTCACCCTTGTGGAAGTTGTCGATCAGGTTCTGGTCATTGGTGAAGGAGTGCACGGTTTCCACATGCCCGTGCACCACGCCGAACTTGTCGTTGATGGCCTTCAGGACCGGGGTGATGGCATTGGTGGTGCAGGAGGCCGCGGACACGATCCGGTCCGAATCGTTGATGTCCCGGTGGTTGATGCCATGGACGATGTTCTTCAGTTCGCCCTTGCCCGGAGCCGTTAGCAGGACCCGGGCCACGCCTTTGCTCTGCAGGTGCTGGGACAGCCCCTCAGCATCGCGCCAACGGCCCGTGTTGTCCACCACCAGGGCGTTGTTGATCCCGTAGGCCGTGAAGTCAATCGTGGCGGGGTCGTTCGAGTAGATCACCTGGATACGGACGCCGTTGGCCGTGATGGTGTTGGCTTCTTCGTCGACTCGGATGGTGCCCTCGAAGGAACCGTGGACGGAGTCCCGGCGGAGCAGGCTGGCCCGCTTGGAAAGGTCGTTGTCGGAACCGCGGCGCACCACGATGGCGCGCAGCCGCAGTCCGTGGCCACCACCGGCCTTTTCGATCAGCAGCCGCGCCAGGAGCCGCCCGATGCGGCCAAACCCGTACAGCACCACATCGGTGCTGGTGCGCTCGTCACCGCCACGCTTGCCGACGATCTCGGCGAGTTCGGCGCGGAGGAACTCTTCAAGGGTGGCGCCGTTGCCCTCTTCCTTGAATTTCTGGTTCAGCCGGGCGATGTCGATCGCCGCCGCGCCCAGCTGCAGCCCCGCCAGGGTGTTCAGGAGCGGAGCGGTTTCCTCCAGGAGCAGCTCGTCCTTGCTCATCCGGCGCGCGAAGCGGTGTGCCTTGAGGATGTTCATGGTGGACTTATTGATCAGGCTGCGGCCGTGGATGCTGGTGACCACGTTGTTTTCGCGGTACAGCCTGCCAATAACCGGGATCATGGCCTCGGCGAGGGCCTCCCGGCCCATCCACGTATCAAGACAAGAATCTGACGTCTGGCTCACAGAAATACCTTCCTCGGTTCAACCGTGTACGTCCTCGTACACGGAGGTCGGCCACCTGATGGTTTCCAGGGGGGCGAGTGGACCAAACCTTCGGGCCGCTGCGGCTCCTGAAGTGGCTGCTGTACCGTTCCATTAGAGCGACTGCTTGGGGGATGCGTCCAAGACCTAGAAGCAATCCGCCTGATAGGCGTAGGCTATCTATTTGTTTGGCGGACTAGTTGTTCCGGACCGGGTTTTTACCCCCGCAGAGTGAGGGGGTCCCGCCGGGCGGACTATCTACAGGAGGTGGGGTGGACACGCGCCAGCTGAAGTATTTTCTGGCCGTGGTTGACCACGACGGGTTTAACCGCGCCGCAGAACATCTTCTGATCGCCCAGCCCTCCCTATCGCAGACCATCGCCGGACTGGAGAAGGACCTGGGCGTGCCGCTGTTCCACCGCATCGGCCGCCGCGCCGTCCTCAGCGAAGCGGGCAAAGAACTGATCGGCCCCGCCCGGCTGGTGCTGCGGGACCTTGACGCCGCGCAGTCGGCGGTCCAGGCACTGAGGGGTGTGCGTAGCGGCAGACTGGACATCATCACGATGCCGTCCCCCGGCATCGAGCCGTTGACGTCCATGATCGCCGGCTTCACCCGGCTGCATCCCTCGGTCCGGCTGAACGTCGGCGCTGCCTTCACCCCGGAAGAAGTCATCGAATCCGTCCGGAACGGCAGCAACGAAATCGGGCTGGCGGGTTCAGCCACCCAGATAAGGGTTCCGGGCGTCCAGGTGCTGGAGCTGGAGCGGCAGCCGCTGATACTCATCGTCAACCCGCAGGCTGACACCTTCAATTCCGGGACGGCCATACAACGGGAAGACCTCGGCGGCCATAGGCTGATCGCCAGCCAGCGCGGATCCCTGATGCGGTGGCTGGTCGATGACGCGCTGGCGCACGGGGTCCGCACCGAAATCGTGATTGAGGTCGCGCACCGAACCTCGATCCTGCCGCTGGTGCTCGCAGGGGTCGGCCACGCCGTAATGCCCTCCTCCTGGGCACCGCTGGCGCACAAATCCGGGCTGCGTACCCTGTTGATTGAGCCGGTCTCGCATCTGGACGTGGCAGTCCTCAGCCGAAAGGAAGACCTCACGCCAGCGGCCCGAGCCTTCCTGAAAGTAGCCGAGCTGCACGTCGCACAAAAACTGACTGTTGATAGACCTGGTCCAACCGTTAGGTAAAACCTATCTAGCGGATCGGATCTTGGTCTTGGACGCCCTCTAGGATCAGGCCGTCTACTTGAAGAGGAAGAGCACTGTGACCCTGATTACAGGCTCACAACAAATACTCAACGAGGAGACTGGCATATGAGCGCCACCCAGAAATTCAGCATCGCTTCAATCCCTGCCGACGGTGTGGGCAAGGAAGTTGTTTCCGCCGGACGCCGCGTCCTGGACGCGCTGGCCGAGAACTCCAACGGCAAGTTTGCGTTCGATTGGACCGAGTTCCCCTGGGGCTGCGGCTATTACGCGGAAACCGGCAAAATGATGGCAGATGATGGCCTGGAGACGCTGAAGAACTTTGACGCGATCTACTTCGGCGCCGTTGGCTGGGAGAACGTACCGGACCACATCAGCCTCTGGGGCCTGCGCCTGAACATCACCCAGAACTTCGACCAGTGGGCAAACATCCGCCCCGTGAAGTTCCTCCCCGGCGTCCAGTCCCCGCTGCGCAAGGCGGACAACACCGAACTCGACTGGGTTGTGGTCCGCGAGAACAGCGAAGGCGAGTACGCCGGCCTCGGCGGCCGGAACCTGAGCGGCCGCGGCCCCGGCAACGAGGTGGCCCTGCAGACCGCACTGTTCACCGAAAAGGGCTGTGAGCGCATCATGCGTTTCGCCTTCGACCTGGCCCGGACCCGCACCGTGAAGAAGGTGTCCTCGGTGACCAAGTCCAACGCGCAGCAGTTCGGCATGGTCCTGTGGGACGAAGTCTTCAACCGTGTGGCCCTGGATTACCCGGACGTCCGGACCGAGAGCGTCCTCGTGGACGCCATGAGCGCCAAGTTCATCCTCAAGCCCGAGGACCTGTCCGTCGTGGTTGCCTCAAACTTGAACGCTGACATCCTCTCGGACCTCGGCTCCGCCCTTGCAGGCAGCCTGGGCCTGGCGGCCAGCGCAAACCTGAACCCGGAGCGCCGCTTCCCGTCCATGTTTGAACCGGTCCACGGCTCCGCCCCGGACATCGCCGGCCAGGGCATCAGCAACCCGATCGGCGCCATCGCCAGCGCCGCCCTGATGCTGGACCACTTCGGCCTGCACGAGGAAGCACGCCAGGTGGAAGCCGCCATTGAAGCTGCCACCGGTTCGGGCCACCTGACCCGCGACGTCGGCGGGAACGCCAAGACGGACGACGTCACCGAGGCGATCATCAAGGCACTGACCCTCGCACCGGCGGCCGTCTAGCCGGAAACTCCCGGCCGCCGGGCTAACCAGCCCTGGTCAGTACAGCCCGGAGTGGGCGGCGGTGCAGCATACCGCCGCCGCCCATTCTGTCGTGCTCACATTCATCAAGCACCCTCCAGCTATTCCACAACGAGGTAGGAATCATGGATCACATCACCACCGCCGGCGGAACCGCGGCAGCCACGAAGGCGCCGAAAACACGTTGGTACCGGCAGCTTTACTTCTGGGTATTAACCGCCATTCTCATCGGCATCCTGGTCGGCTGGCTCGCCCCGACTGTCGGCATCGCCATGGAACCGATCGGCACCACGTTCGTCAACGCCATGAGAATGCTCATCGGCCCCATCGTATTCCTCACCATCGTCGGTGGCATCGCCAGCGTCGCGGACCTGAAAAAGGTCGGCATGACCGGCCTGAAAGCCCTTACCTACTTCCAGGTCGGCACTATTTTCGCCCTGATCTTCGGACTTGTGGCCATCAACATCTTCCGCTTGGGGGACGGCGTCAACGCGGTTGCCAGTTCGATCAAGACCACGGACGCCGCGGCAAAGCTGATTGATGCCGGCGCGCACCAGGAATGGTGGCAGTTCCTGACCAACATCATTCCCACCAGCGTCGTCCAGCCCTTTGTTGCAGGTGACATCCTGCAGATCATCTTCATCGCGGTGGTGTTCGGCATCGCCCTGAACGCCATGGGCAAGGTGGGTGCCCCGGTCCTGGACGGGGTGCAGCGCCTGACCGGTGTGATGTTCAAGATCCTGGGCTTCATCATGAAAGCAGCACCGCTTGGTGCTTTCGGTGCCATGGCCTTCGCTGTGGGCAAGTACGGCGTCTCCTCCTTGACCAGCATGGGTGGACTGATCGCGCTCTTCTACGTCACATCCATCCTCTTTGTGGTGGTGGTCCTCGGTTCGGTCATGGCCTTCCTGAAGCTGAACATCTTCAGCATGATCCGGCACCTCAAAGAGGAATACATGATCATCCTGGGCACCTCCACGGCCGAGCCCGCCTTGCCCGGCCTGATGCGCAAGCTCGAGCACGCCGGCGTCAAGAAGGAGACCGTGGGCCTTGTTGTCCCCACCGGCTACAGCTTCAACCTGGATGGCGCCGCGATCTACCTTTCCCTGGCCGCCGTCTACATCGCCCAGGCCACCAACACGAACCTGAGCATCGGCCAGCAGCTGGGTCTGATCGCCGTCATGCTCCTGACCTCCAAGGGGGCAGCAGGTGTCGCCGGCGGCGGCTTCATCGCCCTGACCGCGACCCTGGCCACGATCGGCACGATCCCGGCCGCCGGGATCATGCTGATCTTCGGCATCGACAAGTTCATGTCCGAATGCCGGGCGCTGGTCAACTTCACCGGCAACGCCGTGGCCACCCTGTTTATCGCCTGGTGGGACCGCACCCTTGACACAGACCGGGCCCGGCGGGTCTTCGCCGGCGAGATCGTGGAGCCGATGCCCAACGAGGATCCCATCGACCTCGAGGAGGTCACCGACATCGACGACGATCTCACCGAGTACGGACACCACGGGACCAAAGAAGCTGTTTCCAAGCACGCAGGCCCGGTGGCCGAGCTTGCCCCCACGGAGCGTCGCCCCATCCACTCGGAGACTGCCTAACTGACATGAGCGCAACCACCGCCCCCAAAACCGTGCGGACCCTTATCGCCCCCGACAAGTTCAAGGGCAGCCTCACAGCCAACGAAGTAGCGCAGGCTCTCGCAACAGGGCTTCGCTCCGCCGCTGACGTCCCAGGCACGACCGGAGCGGTTCAGTGCGAACTGCTTCCCCTGGCGGACGGAGGTGACGGCAGCGTTGACGCGGCCGTCGCCTCCGGCTTCACCCGCCGCAGCTACACCGTTGCCGGTCCCACCGGCCAACCTGTCCAGGCCAGTATCGCGTTCGACGGCGCCACCGCGGTCGTCGAGGTCGCCAACACCTGCGGGCTCGGACTGCTGCCCGAAGGCAAACTGGAGGCATTGAACTCCTCCAGCCGAGGATTCGGCGAAGCAGTCCTGTACGCGCTCAGCCTTAACCCTGCAAGGATCGTTATGGCGCTTGGTGGCAGCGCCAGCACCGATGGTGGCATGGGAATGCTCACCGCTCTGGGCTACAGCTTCCGCGACGCCAACGGCCGGCTGCTCTACGGCAGCGGCCGCGCCCTCTCGCAGATCCACTCCATCCAGCGCACCGACCTTCCGGAACTGTCGGACACCGAACTGATCGTGGCCAGCGATGTCCATAACCCTCTCCGCGGTCTGCACGGCGCCCCGGCGGTGTTCGGGCCCCAGAAGGGTGCCGGTCCCGGTGAGGTAGCCGCCCTGGATGAGGGCCTGGGGAACCTCGTCGACAAAATGTCTGTAGCGGGATTCGCCGACGCAGAGTCGCTGGCAGCACATGAAGGCGCCGGAAGCGCCGGCGGCATCGGTTACGCCTGCCTGCTGCTCGGCGCAAAACAGGTCTCCGGGGCTGACTACTTCCTTGACTTGCTGGACTTCAATGCCCGCAAGGACAACTGCGATGTGGTGATCACCGGGGAAGGCAGCATCGACGAGCAAACCCTCGCCGGGAAACTGCCCGCCGCTGTTGCGCGGCGGTCAGGCACCCGTCCCATCATCGCTGTCGCCGGACGCTCACTGCTTCCCAAGGAGCGATGGGCCGAAATGGCCCTGACCCGGGTTTACACCTTGGCGGACTACACCGATCTGGACTCCTCCAAAGACCCTTACCTCTCCGCCACCTTGCTCCAACAGATCGGCAGAGAAATCGGAACAAGTCTTCTGTAGCTGAACTCCACATACTGCGGAACAGGAACACCCGCCCCGCTAACGCCGGCGGGTGTTTCTGTGCCCCGTAATCCATGCAAAGAATACAAGGGTAGGTATATGAGACGCGCAAAAATTGTGGCTACGTTTGGCCCGGCAATTTCCAGCTATGAAAACACCCTGGCTGTGCTGGAAGCCGGTGTAGACGTCGCCCGCATGAACATGAGCCACGGCGACTACACCGTGCACGACGACACCTACGAGAACGTTCGGAAGGCAGCAGCCGAGCTGACCAGGGCTGTGGCCATCATGGCTGACCTGCAGGGTCCAAGATCCGCCTGGGCCGGTTCGTTGACGGTCCGCACGCCTTGGCCGTGGGCGACATCTTCACCATCACCACCGAGGACGTTCCCGGCACCCAGGAAATCTGCTCCACCACCCTGAAGAGCCTCACCGAGGACGTCAAGGTAGGGGACGCGCTGCTGATCGACGACGGCAAGGTGGCACTGCGCGCCATTGAGGTTGACAACGTCAAGGTGGTTACCGAGGTGACCGTCGGCGGCATGGTGTCCAACAACAAGGGCATCAACCTTCCCGGCGTCGCCATCAACGTTCCCGCCCTGAGCGAGAAGGATGAGGACGACCTCCGCTGGGCGATGCGCCGCGGCGTGGACCTGGTGGCCCTCTCCTTCGTCCGCGACGCGTCCGACATCAAGCGCGTGCACGAGATCATGGACGAGGAAGGCCGCCGCGTGCCGGTCATCGCCAAGATCGAAAAGCCGCAGGCTGTCGAGCAGCTGCCCGAGATGATCGACGCGTTCGATGCCATCATGGTGGCCCGTGGCGACCTCGGTGTGGAGCTTCCGCTGGAGGAAGTGCCGATCGTGCAGAAGCGCGCCATTGAGCTGGCACGCCGCTGGGCCAAGCCGAGCGCGCACACGTTCTGCCATTACCCAGGAGTGCCGGGGGCAGTCGGGCTTGGGTTCACCTCCGAGGAGAACGTCAGTCATCTAGAGAGCGGTATTGGAAGTTGCGGAAGCGCGCGTGCCCTGTGCCAGCCACGTACAGGGCTGGTCGAAGGCTGAGGAGCTCGTCGGCTGTGTTCGTGTTGAATCCGGTCACGTCGTAACGGAGGCCGTGTCTGGTCCATGTGGTTCCGTCGGTGCTGTAGTACTGGGTCACGATGTGTTCGTCGTTCACGATACGGAGATGAACGACATTCGTGGATGGTGCGGGTTCCTGCCAATAGGGAACTGGCCGGCCTGCCCGGTAGCTTGTCATGCGGTCACCGTCGTGGCCCATGCCGCAGAACAGGCGGTCGCTGTAGTAGAGCAGTAAGCCGGCCTGTGCGCCGCCTAGTAGTTCCATCTCGACGCTGATTTCATAGCGCCGGTCGCCGACGATGCAGGTCAGGGGTGAGCTGTCCGATGGGCTGGTTCCGCGGGCTTGGAGAACGAGCCCATCGTCCAGCGAGGCACGGAGATACTCGTCCTCTGATGGTGCGTGGAAGGACCACTGGATACCGAAGCGCTCCTCCGTGAAGTCGTCGGATAGAGGGATTCCGTGGGACCGCTCCCCTGATGGTTCAGTAGGCGCAGGCAAGGGCCTTGAGAGGTCGCTTCCGGCTGCCCGGGGCCAGCCGTCGTCGTCCCATTCGATGGGCTCCAGGAGCGTCTGCCGGCCCAGGGTCGTGAAGCCGTTTTCGTATCCGTGGTAGATGCTCCACCACTGTCCGTTTGGCCCTTCAAACAAGGTGGCGTGGCCCTTGCTCCACCATGGCTCGCTGGCGTCCCAGGTGCGGATGATCGGGTTGGCCGGGCAATCCTCCCACGGTCCGTGGACTGATCGTGAGCGGGCGACGGTGACCATGTGCCCTGTTGGAGGACCCGCAGTGCCGCCGACTGCCGTCGTGAGGTAGAACCAATCTGCTCGGCGGGTGAGTTTGGGTCCCTCGAGGGCATAGGCTTCCGTAACCCAGTCATCGGGGTAACGCCAGCCGTCGTACACATGCTCCACTGGACCGTCCGTGGCGAGACCGTCGGCGCTCAACCGTACACGGCTGACGCCACTGAGGAATAGGTAGCGGTGCCCGTCCTCGCCCACGACATGTCCGGGATCAATATGCCCGGCTATCCCAAGGTTGATTGGTTCACTCCATGGGCCCTGCATGCTTTCGGCATGGATGACGTAGATCTGCGGTGGTGCTGATGGATCCGGGGAAACGGCTGTTGGAATGATCGGGACGTAGATACAGTACCGGCCGTCGACTTTGCACATGTCAACTGCAAAGACGTTTCCGATGGGTTCCGGCAGGGCGGGGCCCAGCGGTTTCCAGTTGAGCAGGTCCCGCGAGTGCCAGATGATGAGGCCGGGTGTCGATTCGAAGGAGGAGAACGTCAGGTAGTAGTCGTTTCCGTCTCGCAGAATTGCCGGGTCTGGATGGTCTCCGGCGAAGACAGGGTTGATAAATGTCCCGTTGCCAAGATCGGCTTTGCGCTGGCCCTCAATCCCCCTTGCCGACCTGACGGTGCTCGTGGCTTTTAATTCGGTGCTCATACGGTGGCCTTTCCTTTTGCCAAATATTTTCTTGAAAAGTGCAGTCTCGTCTCGTCCAAGGTCGGTTGCGACAGGTTCTGCCGCCGACACCATTCCTCTGGCTGCCATGACACCTCCCCCGGGCAGCGTCCTCTGGTAGGCGGCGAGTCACATCAACAGCGGTTATCTGATCGGAGTCGCCGCGCCATAAGCGTCAGGGCCTCGTTTACAGGCGCAAAATCTTTGGAGAGGTTCAGGAAGCCATGGAGGACTCCGCGCACCATGATCTGCTTGATGTCGACGCCGGCGGCGGCAAGCGAGGCGCTGAACGCCTCACCGGACGCACGTAAGTCGTCGTATTCTGCATTGAGTACCAGTGTTGGCCCCAACCCTGTTAGGTCGGCACCCCCGGGCATGGCGTACGGGGAATCTTGCGGGCCCGTATCACCCAAATAGTTCTCCCTCGTGGAGCGGTGAAATTCCGGAGGTATTTTCAGGCAAGGCGGCAACTCCGCGCGTGCAGCCTGGAGCGATTTCGACGGGGCCGGGAGGTCAAAGTGCACGTTTGGATATACCAGTATTAGGTGCTCGGGCAGCCAGTCATCTTCGTCCCGGAGGCGCAATGCCGCGGATGCGGCCAGGTGGCCGCCGGCGCTGGCGCCTCCCAGAGAGACGGAACGAATGCCCAGATACTCCAGATTGTTTCGGACCCAGTGAACAGCCGCGACCACATCGTCCAGGGGGATGGGGTAGGTGATCCCGTCAACGGCGAGCCTGTAGTCCACGCTCACCACCACTGCTCCTGCACGGGCGGCTAATTCCCTGGCCGTCCAGTCCGCTTCGTTCATGTCGAGGTCGCCGAACTTGAAAGCGCCCCCGTGGACCCACACAAACCCTGTGCGACGCGCCGATGGCTCATCGTCAGGCCAGTAGATCCGGACCGGGACCGGGCCATGCGGCCCCGGAATGTTTACCTCATCAGTAGCCACCTGGGGCGGCTGCGTGGCATCAGGATATGCATCGAACGCATGCAAACGGGCGAGCAATTCGGGGTCTTCCAAGGCCTGCGCTATTGAGGGGATCCCGTTCAGCAGCGGGAGACGGGAGGCGATCTCCGGGTGAAAAGGCACTCAATTTCCTTTCGTCAGCGGGCTTAAGGCCGCAGAATTTCGTATGTCCCGCAGCGGCACTGGTTCCGCCCGAACCGGATCACGGCAGTTGCGTCTTGAATGGCAACGCCGGGATGCCGGCTTCGTTGCAGAGGTCGACCTGATAGTAGCTAGTCCATGCAAAGCTCAGTTCTGACCCGGGAGGTACGGGGGCGGTGAGTAGCAGCCGGTTGGAGGATACAGCCACTTCGTGGACCGGTATGTTTTCCCCCTGAGGTGATCGAATCTCCAATGGGAGGGGATTCCCGCCCCAGGTGAGTTCTTCTACATTATGGAACGTGATTTCTACGCCGGTGTCGGTTCGTTTGGCACTGTCGAGGGCGGGAGCGTCAGCAGTGACTGTTTGTCCATAGACATGGCGCTGTGCGAGCAAGGCGAGGCGGGTCCCTACCGGTTTCTTATTTTTGGGGTGGATGTCGCGTTCGGCACCGGCGTCCGACGTGCTGGCCATCCAGACCTGATCTATTGTGTCCGCGACTTTTGCTTGCTGCTCACGGATAACGGGCACGTGGTTGGCGTCACCGTAGGGCGAGCCGCCGAAGGGTGCGAGCTGGGTTATCAGAAAGGGAAGATCCGGTGTTTCCCACGCCTCCCGCCAGCTATCGATCGTGCTCGCCAAGACGGCTGAATAGAGGTCGGGGTGGGGTTTGTCGGACTCGCCTTGATACCAGATCACCCCTTGGACGGGGTAGGGGGCGATCCGGCTCACCATCGTTCCGAACAGCCCGCCTGGCCGGTTGGGGTGCAGCGTACCCATCGTGGGCATCTGCTTGGCAATGAAGACGGGAATCAGCTCCCGCTCTTCTTCTTCGCTCATCCCATCGCGCATAACGCGGTACAACACGGCGTCCGCGAAGGGGTCGGTCCTGTCGCTCATCTTGTGGGCCCGGAAAAGCTCGGCCTCCTCGTCTGGATCAAACTGCGTGAGGCCGCGTTCATAGTCCTCTATCCATGCTGATCCGGGGCCTTCCGCAAGTTTCTCCGGATCTGTCCACGTGCAGGCGGGTGTACCACCCCAATTGCAGCCCACGATGCCAACGGGTACCTGGAGTGCTTTCTGCAGTTGTTCTGCGAAGTAGTAGCCCACGGCAGAAAAGTAGCGAAGGTCCTCCGGTGTGCAGGTCCGCCACTTACCGAAAAGTTTGTAGTCGTGCTCGTTTTCCTGTCCCGCATAGGAGAGTTTGGGAACGTCGAAGAATCGGATGTCCGGGTTCATTGGGCCCGTAAACACCTGTTCGCGGTCCGCGTCGAACTCAAGATTGAATTCCATGTTCGACTGTCCTCCTGCGACCCATACCTCGCCGATCGCGACGTCATGGATCTCGAGGCTCTCCATGCCGTCGGACAGGGTAAGGGTCAGGCCTCGGGCTGCCTCTTGGCCGTCCAGCCGGAGCACCCAATTACCGTCCCGGTCCGTTTTGGTGCTGCCGGAGGTGAGAGCGCCAAGGGTAGCGACTACGTTGGCACTGGGCTGGCCGGTCCCCCAGATGAGGAGCGGACGACGGCGTTGCAATACCATGTGGTCTTGAAAAATTTGTGCTGCCTGCATAGGGCTACATTTGACTTTCTGGGGATCGGAACCCCTGAGGGCCGCCGTCTCCGTAGGAGGGCGGGGTGGAACTTATTCGAACATGTCGGCCATCTGTCTTCTCCACGCACTGTCGAAGCTGGACCCCGTCCTGTCGTAACCAAAGAACGTCACCGTCGGTGGTCGTGGCGTCAACAGTTCCCCGGGCGAAGAGCTTGTCCCTGTCGTAAATGTCGACGATCAAGCCCTCAAGCCGGGTCCAGTCGTCAGCCGGTTGCCAGGGGGTGTTTCCATCCATCAGATTGGGCGTTACGGGGATTCCAAGTGCGTCAGCTCTTGATGCCACCGGCGTATCCCTGCATCAGCTTCTTCTGCGCAAAGGCGTAGAAGGCCAGCACGGGTGCCATGGCGATCAGCACCACTGCGAAGCTGAGGTTCCACTGTGAGACGAGGCTGCCCACGAAGTTATAGACGACCACCGGCAAGGTCATGTAGGGGGAACCGTTGAGGAAGATGACGGCTGTGAAAAAGTCATTCCAGACAAGGAGCCCGGACAGTATGGCAACCGTGCCGGTGGCAGGGCCCATGAGAGGGAAAATTACCCGCGTGAAGATCTGGAAGCGGCTGGCGCCGTCCAGCGTGGCAGCCTCCTCGTAGTCTCTTGGCAGCCGGCGGAAGAACCCGGAGTAGAGGAACACGGAAAAAGGCATGGTCATGGCCGTGTAAATGACGATCATTCCCCAGGGGCTGCCGACGAGTCCCAGGCTGCGTGCTCCGATATAGAGCGGAAGGATCCCGAGCTGGGTTGGCAGGACGATCGCAATAAGGAAAATTCTGAAGATCCTGTCGGAGAGCTTCCGGGTGCTGCGGGCGAAGACGTATGCTGCGGCAGAAGAGAGCGCGATGAGCAGGAGTACGGTGCCGGTGGTAATAACCAGGCTGCTGAACAAACCCTGGTACACATTGCCGGACTGGCTGCCGGCGGGTGAGAGGAGCTGGATGAAATTGTCGAGTGTCGGGGCCGGGGGAAAGGAAAAAGCCGACGTGGTAACGACTTGGTCAGTCGTTTTCAGAGCGGTGCTGATCAAAATCCAGAAGGGAAGCAGGAGAATAATGGCAGCACAAACTACGAGGACTTCTCTGAAGAGCGACCATTTAGTATAGCGATGCATTTTAGTCTTCCCTAACTGCACGGTCACGCGCGACGAATTGCTGGATGAGGGCGAGAATCAGGATAAAGACCGTCAGGACGAGTGCCGCGGCTGCGCCTAAACCGAATCCTCCATAGATAAATGTCTGTGAATACACCTGGGTCGCCAGTGTCTGGGTCGCATCCCCTGGCCCACCGCCGGTCAAGGTCAAGACCTCGTCGAAAACGGTGAGCCCTTGGATGAGGGTCAGTACCGTTGCGATGGTTACCGATGGCTGGATGGTGGGAAGCGTGATGTTTCTGAACGTTTGCCATATTCCAGCTCCGTCCAGGGCTGCGGCTTCTTCCAATTCCACCGGTACCGTGGCGAGACCGGCCAAATAGATCACCATGACAAATCCGATGCTCCGCCACACCATGACGGCCAAAATACACCACAGCGCCAGGGCGGGGTTGGCCAGCCAGTCCTGCTTCAGACTTCCCAACCCCATGGAGTTCAGAAATTGGTTGAGCGGTCCGTCGTAAGCGAAGATAAATTTCCAGATGAACGAGACAGCGACTGAACTTAGGACCACGGGCATAAAAATCAGGGCGCGCAGAAAGTAGCGGCACTTCAGCGTGCGGTTCAGCGCCAAGGCGAACGATAACCCGAGGAGGTTGGTGAAGACCACAAAACCTGCGGCCAACAACAACGTATTGCGCACGGAGCCCAGGAGTGCCTGGTCGCGGAACACGTGGATGAAGTTGTCGAACCCAACAAAGTTGAAATCGCCCAGTCCGGTCCAGTCGGTAAAGGCGTAGAACGCTCCCACCGCCGTCGTCAGGTAGGTGACGACGAGCGTCAGGGCGACGGCTGGAAGTGCCCACCACCAGCGGCCGAAACCGACCCCGGCCGTACCCGTCCGCTTGGCTGCGATGGGTTCGTCAGCGTTGGTTTCAGGGGGTTTTAGTGTTCCGTTGGTAATAGTCACTGTCTTATCTTCCTTGTTCTTGCGTGAGGTGGGAGGTGCCGGCCAAATGATCTTGGCCGGCACCTGTCCGTTAGTTGCCCCAGGCTGCGTCCATGTCCTTCAACACGTCGTCCGGCGATTTCTGTCCGGTAATCATGGCCGTGATGCCCTTCCCGAGGCTGTCGTAAACCTTTCCGGAAGGCCACTCGTTGTACCCCAGCGGGCGGACGGTGTCTTGCTTATAGAAGTCGGCAATTGGCGCGTAACCTGATGGCAGCTGGTAGTCGCCGAGGTTGACGGGAATCGCGCCCAGACCCTTCGCCAAGCCTTCAGCGCCTTCTTTTGTCGTCAGGGACTTGAGGAACTTTTTCACGAGGTTCGGGCTCTTGGTCTTGGCGTTGCCCGCCAGGGCAAGCTCGGACGTGGTGCCCAGGTATGTCTGTGATGCACCCGGGGCCGGCATGGGAAGGATCACAGGATTTACGGCACCCTTTGTGGCGTTGGCGATAGCCGTGGTGGCCGCGCCTGGTGCGAAGAATCCGAGCGCCTTGCCCTGGCCCATCCCGCTGTTCAAGGCATCGAAACCTGCCCCGGCTGCACCCTCCTGGAAGCATCCCGCATCAAACATCTGCTTGACGCCTCCGACAGCTTGCTGCCAACCTTTGTCCCCCGCGAACGTTGTCTTTCCCGCGATACGGTCAGCATTCCACTCGGGGTTGGGGCCGTAGACCGTTGACGAGGCGAGTGCCATGGTGAGGATTCCAGGGTTTCCGGGGACGGTGCCCGCCAGTGCCGTGAGAGTCACGCCCTTATCACGGGCGACAGTGCACTGTTTTAGTAAATCATCGAAGGAGGACGTCGCATCCAGCTTCACGCCGATTTCTTGTGCCTTGGCTTGATTGAAAATCAGGCCGGCCGGCATGTTGGCAACGGGAACTGCATACACTTTGTCGTTGTATTTGAAGAGCTTCTCAATGCTTTTTGGAAGCGTTGTGCTGAACTCGGGGTCGTTGAGCTCCAGAAGGAGGTTTGCTTTCGCGAAGCCGGTCATGGATCCGGTTTGGCCTTGTCCCGAGAATATGCTCAGGACATCAGCCGCGCTTCCGCCTTGCAGCTGGGTCGTGATTGTCTGCGGCGCGGTCTCCGTGGGCAGCTTGACCAGTTCAATTTTGGTTCCCGGGTTGGCTTTCTCGAAGTTTGCAGCAGCATCCTGGAAGAAGGTGTCCGTGGGGTTGATCTGGGAAAAGGCAAATTTGATTGTCTGGGGTTCGTTCTCCGGGGAAGCTGTTTGGCTCGAACTTCCACAGCCGGACAAGACAATGGTTGCTGCGACGGCCGTCGCTCCGACTGCGAGCCATCCCCGCGGGGAGTTGGACACGAATGACATGGGTAACCTTTCAAGACATCGTTGTCGAGGGGCGACCTCGCGGAAACGCAAGCCCTCTGTGGTTCAGCAGCTCGTTTCGATGGAGCGCTTTTCTAGTAAATCCAAGTAGACCCAAGATCGCCGGGCCCGTCCACGCGACTTTGCTTATGGTCCTCATTGACGGAAATGATGGGACGGCTCGGCCAGAACTCATGGTGAGGCCGTCCTCGATCAGAAGGCCGGGAGCCGGAGCCCCACGGGCCTTATCATCAGCGTTCGCGGGACTACGACGGCGCCCTTTGCTGCCTACGTCGAAGCGGACAACATCCCGTTGAGCGGAATTCGCTCCCTCGACAGGCCTTGACACGGCTGATCGGAGGGACCGGTGGCGCGGGCTGAACAGTTCGGTCTCAATGGTGCTGCCGGCGACGAAGTCGTTGTTTCAGGAACTCCTGGGTACCCACAGACTTTGGGTCCGGTATGGGAACGGGGTGGCCCGGAGGGTAGTTCCTTGGCTCGGCTCGGTGTCCCGCGCCCCGCTGCCGGGGCCTTTCTCCCGCTGCCACCGCCCAAGGGGGAGGTGTTACCCGAGGGGGTTGAGCCGGGATGCTATCCGGTTCAAGGCCTCATCAACCGGTGCCAGTGCTTTTGGCAGATTCAAGAACCCGTGGAAAACTCCCCGGATCATGACCTGTTCGACGTCAACACCGGCGGCCGCGAGGGAGGCGCTGAAAGCCTCACCGGAGGCCCGCAGATCGTCGTATTCTGCGTTCAGCACAAGTGTTGGACCCAGCCGGTCCAACGCTGCTGCGTCTGGGGTTGCATAGCCTGGCGGGTTTGACCTGACAGCCCCCAGATAGTGGTCCCAGGCTGATTCGAACATCTGCCCTGAGGGGCGCATGGCTGGAACGATCTCCCTCAGTGCACGGGTAAGTGACGCGGAAGGGGCAGGGAGATCCGGGTGCATGAAGGGGTAGGCCAGAACCAGATTCTCCGGAGTCCAGCCGTCCTCGTCTTGGAGACGCAAGGTTGCGCCGGTGGCCAGGTTGGCACCTGCACTCGCGCCGCCGATTGAGACAGCATCAATGCCCAAATCCTCAGCATTTGCCCTGACCCAGCGTACGGCTGCCGTCACGTCGTCCAGGGGAACCGGGTAACTGATGCCGTTCCCTGCCAGGCGATAGTCGACGCTGATAATTACAGCGGATGCACGGTGGGCAAGCTCGCGGGCGGTCCAGTCCGCTTCATGCATGTCCAAATCACCAAACATGAAGGCACCGCCGTGCATCCAGACAAATGCGCGCCGCTTCTGCCCCGGTTCGCCAGGGTGGGAGTAAATGCGTACCGGAATAGTGCCGTGGGGTCCGGGAAGCAGCACGTCCCTGGTCGGAACCATGGGGGGCAGTGACGCATCGGGGTAGGCCCCGAACTCCTCCAGTTTGGCCCGCATTTCGGGGTTTGAGATGGCGTCGTCCAGGGATGGTATTCCGGCTAGAAGCGGGAGCCTGGATTCAATGTCGGGGTGAAGCGGCATGGATGTTCCTCAGTTGTGTCGTGGCGTGTGGGGTAAGGGCACCCATTTGTCATTGGGTTAGCCGCAGGACGTGGTGGGCGGTGTCGTCCAGTCCACCGCCGACGTAAATATCGAATTCGCCGGCCTCGACGAGGTATGAGCCTTCGTTGTCCCAGAATCCCAGGTCTTCCCAGCCCAGGGAGAACTCGAGGGTCTTGGTCTGGCCGGGGTCGAGGCTGGTGCGGGTGAACGCCCGCAGCCGCCGTACCGGCTGGGCCAGCGATGCAGTTCGGTCATGGATGAAGAGGAGTGTAACTTCGTCTCCGGTTCGGTTGCCGGTGTTGGTCAGCTGGATTTTCAGCGATACCTTGTTCCCGCTGTGCAGAGCCTCCAGGGGTAGCTCGTCCGTGGCCAGTTGGAGCTGGCCGTAGCTGAAGGTTGTGTAGCTCAGGCCGTGGCCAAAGGAAAACTGCGGCCCGAGCGGAAGGTCTTTGTACTTCGACGTGAAGACGTCACCCAAGTTGTCCGGCCCCATGAGCCCCACATCAATGTCGCCCTCATCGAGGGTCGCGGAAATGCTTGCGGGGCGCCCGGTATTTTCGTGGTCGTAGTAAATGGGGACCTGACTCGATGACCGCGGGAAGGTCATGGGAAGGCGGCCACCGGGGTTTGCTGCTCCGGTGAGAGTCCTGGCTACGGCAGCGGGCCCTTCCAGACCGAGATGCCAGGCTTCCAGGACAGAGGGTGCCAGGTCGATCCAGGCGCTGGTGACCAGGGGTCGGCCGTTGAACAGTATGACAGCGAAGGGCTTGCCGGTGCCGGCGATCGCGGCGATGAGTGCTTCCTGTCCTCCCGGGAGCCTTAGGTCGCTGCGGGAGCTTGCCTCCCCCGTCAGGGCGCTGGGTTCACCGGCAGCAACGATCACGACATCGTGCTCGGCTGCTGCTGCAACTGCCGCATCGAGGAGGGCCGGATCCGATTGGTAGAAGGGACTGCCCTCCATCACCGTTACCGACCAGTCGGGGCACTCAGCGCGGATAGCCTCTGCAAGGGTTCCGGCAGGCTCGGCGAATGACTGTACCCATGCGCCCAGATGGTCCGAGCTCGCCGCATAGGGGCCGACGAGGAGGACGCGTTTCGGTGCCGGATCCAGGGGAAGCAGCGCATCCTCGTTTTTGAGCAGCACGATGCTTTTTTCGGCAGCGTGGCGGGCGGCTGCCCTGCTTTGACCGGACGGGGCGAGAATTTCCAACGCCTCGTCGCGATATGGATTGCTGAACAAGCCAAGTGAGTGCTTAAGTCGTAGGACCCTGCGCACAGCATCGTCGACTCGTTGAAGGGGAACCTCAGCGGGACTGAGTGGTGTGTTGCCATCAGCGTCGACAACGTTGCCGCCCATTTCGACGTCGAGTCCAGCGCGGAAGGATTGGCCGAGACCGTCGGCAATATCAGTTGCCACCCCGTGGGCCATGAGGTTATGGACGCCATCGGCATCCCCGACCACCACACCTTCAAAGCCCCATTCTTCTTTCAGGATCTTCGTCAACAGGTCTTCGTTTACGTGTGCCGGCCTCCCGGAAACTGTGTTGAAGGCCGCCATAACACTCGCCGCGCCCGCATCTACTGCGGCCCGGAAGGGTTCCAGATATACGTTTCGGAGCCGCTGGACGGACACATCCACGGTGTTGTAATCCCGTCCACCCTCAGCCTGGCCGTAGGCTACAAAATGTTTGGCACAGGCAAGAATGGAATTGTCGTCGGCAAGTGAGTCCCCTTGATAGCCGCGGATCTTTGCGGCCCCGAAGACGCTGTTCAGCCGGGTATCCTCCCCAAATCCTTCCACAACGCGGCCCCACCGGGGGTCGCGCGAGACGTCGATCATCGGGGAGAAGGTCCAGTTGACGCCGCCGGAGGCGGCTTCCATTGCCGAAATCCGGGCGTCCGTCTCGGCTATACCGGGTTCAAAGCTCGCAGCCTGCGCCAGCGGCACCGGGAAGGTGGTGCGTTGGCCATGGATCACGTCCAATCCGATGAGCAGCGGAATACCATGCGGCGTCTCCTCCACGGCCGCGCGTTGGAGTTCGTTGGCGGCGGCGGCGCTCCGGGGCCAAAAAACACCTCCGATGCCCGCGCGCACCAGTTCCTTGGCCTCTTCAAGCCGCGGGCGGTAGCCGATCTGGAGCTGGGCGAGCTTCTGCTCCCAGGTCATGGATGCGAGGAGCCTTTCGACGACTGCTTCGCGGGATTCGACGTCGTCGTCCCGTTCCGCTGTCTTTGAACCCGTAGCCATTCATTCCTCCTGCGTTGTTTCCTACACAAAAATTCGTGCTGCCGGTAGGGCGTGCCAGGGTGGACAACTGCAGCACAGCAGCTTGGCACCATGGCTGATCTCCCCTGCCGGTTCCTAAGAAAGGAGGACGAGTTGCCGTACCCGGCGCCAGTGACGGCCGGCGCAAATCCAACCTACCGGCAGCAGCAAGACACTGGCATTGCTTGCATGATCAGCAAAGTGAATGCACCTTATCCGGACTTCGAATAGATGCTGGCAATAAACCGGCGCACTCGGTTGCACACGCCTGCATTCCCCTGCCGGTCTGCCGTCGCCATCACTTCTATGGTTTTTCGTGCCAAGGGGATGCCTACCGGCTCGTCCTTCGAGCATGCTCAGCATCGACGGTCCGGCCCTGGATTGCGGGTCCGGTTTTCCTCTGCTGCTGGGAAGGTGAAGTATCCCTGTGCACAAAAGTTCCTTGCAGACTCCGCGCGAGGGCCCGGTGGAGGGGAAAATTCCAGCCGGTTACTTTGTTGGGTCCGCCTCGGACAGCCGCTGCTCGGGCATAAAGACGGATAACAAGACGCCGGCTCCGAAGATGCAGGCCAGGAGGGCGAACACGGGAAGGAAAGCGTTTGCGTAGATGACTGACACACCAGCCTGCAGTTCTGCCGGCAGCCCAGCGACTGTTACAGGATCAGTGATGGCTGTAACCGGGAGGTTGAGCTGGTTGGCAGAGGCGCCCCGCGCCAGTTGCGTGGCGAAAAGGCCGCCGAAAACAGCGGTGCCCACTGTCACCCCAAGTTCGCGCAGGTAGCCCAAGGATGCAGTCACTCCGCCCACCATCGACTGCGGCATGGCATTTTGTGCAGCGACCACTGTCAGTTGCATGAAGCTGCCCACGGCCAGACCCAAAACTGCCAGCAGGACTCCTACGACCGCCAAGGGGGTGTCCGGATGCAGCATACGGAGGCAGACGGCCACGGCCGCCGCCAGGGCCGAACCGGCGAGCGGGAATACCTTGTACCGGCCTGTGCGGGTAACGAGCAAACCGCTGAGGTTGCTCGATGCCATTAGGCCCAGCACCAATGGGAGCAGGATGAGCCCTGCCGCCGAGGCGGACGTCGAGTAGACCATCTGGACGTAGCTGGGCAGGTATGCCACCACGCTGAAGAGCCCGGCACCGACGACGAGGCCCAAGCCTGCAGCATTGACGACCGGCCAGCGCCGAAACATTCCCATCGGTATCAGTGGATGCCTGGAACGCACTTCAACCAGCACAAAGAAAACAGCAGACATAGCCGTGAGGGCTCCCAAAACGAGGAGCAGCTCTGTCTGCGCGCCCGTTTCGGTCGAGAGGGAAACAAGTGCCACCAACGAACATGTGAAGATGACCATCAGCAGGGCGCCGGGCCAGTCGATGCCACCGCTGCCGCGGACCGTACGCAGGCGTCGCAGCGAGAATGCCATGGCCAGCGCCAGCAGGCCAACGGGAAGATTGATCCAAAACACCCAACGCCAGCCCACGGTGTCGGTGATCGCGCCGCCAACCAAAGGACTGACGACGGTAGCGATGCCAAAGACCGAACCAAGCGGTCCCAGGTACTTCGGTCTTTGCCTCGGCGGTACCAGGTCGGCGATGATGGCGGCGGGCAGCACGGCAAGCCCTGCCCCGCCAAGACCCTGGACAGCGCGGAAGATGGAGAGCTGGACCATGTCCTGGGCGAAACCGCACAGGATGGAGGCGCCCAGAAACACCACCAGCGCGACCGTCATCATGAGTCCCCGGCCGAACCGGTCACCCAGCCGGCCGTAGAGCGGCATGCCGATGGTCATGGCCAGGGTGTAGGCGGTGATGATCCATGCCATGTGGCTCGCACCGTCGAGCTCCCCCACCACCGCGGGAAGTGCCGTGGCAACGATCGTGTGGTCCAGGGCGCCCAGCAGCACAATGATCAGCAGGGCAGCATATGTACGGCCGATGCGTACAGCTGGGGAGCCCGCGACGTTCTGTCCAGATCCTTTAGAAGCCTTCTGGACGTGGGGAATATCAGTTTGGAACAAGTTTGAACGGCGCACCGCGACCTCGCTTAGGCAGAGCCGGAAGGCCGGCCCGACACCGGCCAGGTGCGCGTCCGGGGGAACGTCCACCCCGCACGACGGGCCCTTGAAAGCCCCAGTGTCCCGATGACGCTACCACTGCGGAAACGCCCGGGGTCAACGCAGCGGCATCGCAAATACCGATGAGCCGCATACCGCAGAACTATTTCCGTCGAGCTCAGAAAACACCGTTTACTGGACAAAACTCAACGAAGAGGAGAGCTCCCGATGACACAGATCATCCCTGCTTCCACTGATCAATCGCAGGAAACAAGTCCTGGCAATGCGGCATGGTTCCGTTACGTTTTGGGCCAATACCCCACAGGCGTCACGCTCATCACCGCAGCCCCCGAGGGGGGTGATGACCCTGTAGGAATGGTGGTGGGAACCTTTAGCTCGGTGTCCCTGGACCCCCCGCTGGTGTCCTTTATGCCGGACGTGCGTTCCACCAGCTGGCCCAAGATCCGCGCGGCCGGATCATTCTGCGCCAACATTCTGACTGCCGGTCAACAGGATGTCTGCAGGGCGTTCTCCCGAAAGGCCGCAGACCGCTTTACCGCCAGCAGTTGGGCGGACACCCCTTCGGGCAGCCCTCGACTGGAGGGAGCCGCCGCCTGGGTGGACTGCGAGATTGTGGATGTAATCCGCGCCGGCGATCACGACATTGTGATCGGCAGGGTCAACGCCTTGGGCGTCGGTTCATCAAAGGAACTTCCACTGCTGTTCCTCCGCGGAGGCTACGGTTCATTCAGTATTCCTTCGATCTTCTCCCCGGCCACTGCGCTCACCCGGCACGTAAAAGCTGCCGACGCCGCGCGCCCGGAGATTGAGTCTCTCGCACAGGAGCTCAGGCTCGAGGTCCTCGTCAGCGGCGTGGTGGATGATTCCGTTGTGGTGCTGACAGCGGCAGGGGTGGACAGCTCTCCGGGCGGTTCACCGTCCCGGGTCGGGGTGTCCTTTGGCCTCGCCGCCCCTCTGGCTCCCCTTCATGTTGCCTGGGCCGGAGAAGGGGCCGAAGCGCGGTGGATCACCAACGCTCGGGAAGTGGTCGGAGATATCGATCCGGATCTTGCCCACGCTGAACTGATGAACGTCCGCCAGGCAGGTTACGCAGTTTCCGTGGACGTGGGGGCAGCCGCGGAGTTTGAACGGATGGTGCAGGTCCCCAGTGACACGGCCGCTCCGGACCTCAGCGGGGTTCTTCCCAAGCTGCTCGCGCATATGGCCGCCTCAGGCCCTCCTTCCATCGATGACCCCTCCGGAGTCACTTCACTTCACGCACCCGTTTTCGACCCGGAAGGACGAGTGGCAGTAACCCTGACCCTCAACGGCTTCTCGGGTTCCGAGACTGCCCTGCACATTGCTGATTGCCGGGACCGCCTGTTGTCGGCCGCTCGCGCGATCACCAAGGAAATCGGAGGTCACTCCCCCATCTAGCCAGAGGACGCGGGCAAGCTGCATGTTGACCGGTACTGTGATCTGACCCATAATTAGGATCAGTATTCTAATTCGTGTTCGGGTCGATGGCGCCTTCGGGAGTCTGCATCCGACGACTCTGGAGGCAACTCGTGGTCAACTTGTTGACAGCCGATCTCAATTTGCTGGTGGCTTTGGACGCCCTGCTTTCCGAGCGCAATGTGACAAGGGCGGGAGCCCGGATCGGGATCAGTCAGCCCGCCATGAGTTCTTCTCTGCAGCGGCTCCGCCGGCAGTTCGACGACGAGTTATTGACGCGGGTAGGTTCTGTTTATGAGCTGACTCCGCTGGGACAGGTCCTCAAAGATGACGTGGCGGATATCCTGCGCCTGGTGGAACGTACTTTCGACGCGCAGGCAGTTTTTGATCCGGCTTCCTCCACGAGGAGTTTCCGCGTAGTCACGTCGGACTACTGCCTTACGGTGCTCTCAGAGACGCTGATGGCCATGCTGCAGGAGCAAGCTCCCTCGGTGCAGGTTCATTTCGATGCGGTTACCCCGCTGGCTGTGGAGCGCATCAAAGAGACGCTTCAGGCTTCGGATCTCATGCTCATTCCCAAGGGGCATTTCTCGGGTTTTCCGCACACCGAGCTGTTTACGGACAACTGGGTCTGCGTCAGCGGAGCTGATTCGCCGCAGCGGGATCTGACGATTGAAGAATTGCGGGCCGCACGCTGGGCACGGCTTTTCGGAACCGAAGCAGATTCCACGCTGGCGGACCGCAAGGTCAACGACCTTCAGCTCGGCGAACGGACAGACGTCATTGTCGACACGTTCGTCATGCTCCCCTTCGCCGTTGCCGGGACGGACAGGCTGGCCCTTGTACAGGAACGCCTGGCCCGCAAATTCTCCGATGTCGCAGGGGTCCGCATCATGCAACTGCCGATCAACCTACCCACCCTCGTGGAGTGTGCCTGGTGGCACCCGTCCAAGTCCGCGGATCCAGGGCACCAGTGGTTCCGTCGCCTCGTCGCCAAGGCGGCAGCCCAGCTCGAACCAGATATTCAACGAACCCTAATTCACACCAACTGAACCGGAACCCACGCTGCCACAAGCGGCGCGGCCGAACCGGTTCCGCACCAACCCATCCCAGGAGTTTTCATGCATTTTTCCCTGTTCCTCACTTCCCGTTCCCGCGGCCCGGAAGAAGACCGCCCGGTCATGGAAGCCATGGTCGAGCACGCCACAGATGCCGAGCAAAAAGGCTTCGACGCCGTCTTCCTCCCCGACCACCACTTCACCGGCTATGCACCACCGGCCAGCGATCCCTTCGTGTTCGCCGCATACCTCGCCGGCAGGCTGGAGCGGATGCACTTCGGTTTCTCGGTCCAGACCCTCGCCCTGCACCACCCGGTGCGGTTTGCAGAGCGGCTGGCCCTGCTGGACCAGCTGACTGACGGCAAACTCCTCGTGGGCGTGGGCAGCGGCACCACCCCGGAAGAAATGATTGGCTTCGGCGTCAAATACCAGGACAGTTCCCGCCTCGCCAACGAAAACCTCGAAATCGCCGAAAAGCTGTGGGCGAAAAAGCCGGGCGACGAGCCGGTCATCTTCGACAACGGCCACTACAGCGGCGCGGTGGTCTCACGGATCGTTCCGACGCCCTACACCAGGCCCGAACCACGGGTCATGTCCGTCGCCGCCCGACCCACCAGCGTGGAGCGGGCGGCCAAGAAGGCCCAGCCGGCTTTCATCCTCGGCTTCACCCCGCCAGTGATTGACAGCGGAAACGCATATGAGCAGGTGAAAAAGAATTTCGCCACCTACCGCACCGCCCTGGAGGCCGCCGGCCATTCAGACGAAACAGTTGCAGCGGCCCTGGAATGGACCACACACTCCTACCAGCACGTTCACATCGCCGAAACAGACGAGCAGGCAGCCGCCGAAATGGACATCATTTTGGAGCAATACCAGGAAACCGTCGAACATGAGTACGCGGCTAACAAGGCTGCCGAAGCCATCAGTGGTGTGGATCTTCGCCCCACACCGGATGCGCGGACAGAGGGCTACAAAGGGACGTGGTGCCTTTACGGCAGCCCCGAAACAGTCGCAGCAGAATTGCAGAAATACGCGGACCTCGGCATCGGCAATGTGCTCATGGCCTTCATGGGCGGTCCACTGACTGAAGAGCGCCGCCGCTTCACCCGGCAATCCATGCAGTTGTTTTCTGAACGGGTCCTCCCCCTGATGGCAGCCGCGGGTGAAACCGCAGAAGCCGAAAAGGCGGCAGTACTGTGACGAGGGGCCCGGCAGCGGAGGCTTCTACGGCCGGAGACGAAATCGGCAGTACCGAGTTTTCCGGGGCGGAGCTGACGGGAGGGCTCAACGGCTGGAGCACCACGGCGAGCCCGGACCTCGGGGTTGCGGAGATGGTTCTGCTCGACGGTCCCCTGGGAATCGTCAGTAAAGCCATGGACGAGCGGGACACCTCCCTCATGATGCCCTCCGGCACCGCACTCGGGGCCACCTGGAACCTCGACCTGGTAACCGAGATTGGTGAGCTGATCGGACAACAGGGGCTGGAACGAGGCGTATCGGCGATCTTGGGACCAAACCTGAACCTGCCCCGCTCACCACTTACCGGGCGCGGATTCGAGATGTTTTCTGAAGACCCCTACCTGACAGGTGTACTCGGTGCAGCCTGGGTCAACGGGCTGCAGTCCCAGGGCGTGGGTTCCTGCACGAAGCACGTCGTCGCGAATGACACAGAGACGGAACGACGGCGGATGAACTCCAAAGTCGACCCCGTGTCGCTGCGCGAAACATACCTGCGCCCCTTCGAAGCCACTGTCCGCCAGGCGAATCCATGGATGCTGATGATGGCATACAACCGGGTGAACGGAACGCACTGTTCCCAGCACGGAGAACTGATCGGCATCCTCAAGGACGAATGGAAGTACGACGGGGTCGTCGTGTCTGACTGGTACGGCGTGGACAGTACCGTAGCTGCCGCCCGCGCCGGGCTGGATCTGGAAATGCCGGGACCTGCAACGTTCCTCGGCACCCGTTTCGCTGATGCTGTTGCCGAAGGTACTGTCCCCGAATCACGGCTGCACGACGCGGTGAAACGCGTTACCCGGCTTGCCGAACGAACGGGACGGCGCACCGGTTGGCATGCCCCTGTCCCTGCCCGCCTCCGCACCCCAAGCGAGCAGCGGGACCTGCTGGCACGGGCCGCGGCTGAATCCTTCGTGCTCCTGGAGAACAGGGACGAGGTGCTTCCCCTGAACCCTTCAACGCTCCGGACACTGGCCATCGTGGGCCCGAATGCAACCAAACCCTGCTTCCAAGGCGGGACGTTTGCCACCGTCCGACCGGAAGGGGAACTGGTGACACCACTGGAAGCCCTCCGGAGTGCCTTTGGTCCAGATGTTGAGGTTCTCTACGAGCCTGGAACCAGAAGCTCATCGCCGCAGCCGCTGACAGAAATCGGATCCACCACCCCAGACGGCACACCAGGTGTTCTCTTGGAGATTCTTCCTCCCGCCTCGGCCGAAACCGAGGAAATTCTCTACCGTGAGGTCAGGCAGGCCTCCTCGTTCGTATGGTTTGGTCCTGTTCCCGGCCTCGGCGCCGGCGTCCCCGGCCGGGCCAGGATCACCGCCCGGCTGCGGCTGTCTGCTGCCGGGCGGTGGCAGCTGGGCGCCGGCGGTACCGGTTTGACATCCCTTCGCGTCGACGGGAAAGGGGTCCTGGACGTTCCACCGCCGGCCCCTGATGACGTGATGGGCGTCGTAGCCCGCGCCGAAACCCAACAGGTCGTCCTTGACCTGCCGGCCGGCGACATCGAGGTGGTCGTCGAAATGGCCTTCGAACCGGGCAGGGTCCAGGCCATCACCGCTGTTGCAGCTCCCGAAAGCACGCACGACCCTCTGGAAAAAGCCGTAGACCTGGCTGCACGTGCTGATGCCGTTGTGGTGATCGTCGGGGACGAGCAGAGCTCGTCAAGGGAAAGCGCTGACCGGACGACCGCGGCACTTGAACCATCGGCTGACCGGCTGGTTGAAGCAGTGGCTAACGTCAATCCGGAGACTGTCGTGGTGGTGAATGCATCACGGGCGGTACTGCTTCCATGGGCCGACAAAGTCAAAGCCCTGCTGATGGCCTGGTTCCCAGGCCAGGAATTCGGGCGGGCCCTTGCATCCGTACTCACCGGTAACGCGGCACCCACGGGGAGGCTCCCTGTGACGTTCCCCCAACGGAACGAGGACATTCCTGGCTGGGGAACAAGCCTGGACGCTGAGCTGACATTGGACTATTCCGCAGGCGAACCCATCGGGTACCGGCATTTCCAGGCATCCCGGCAGGCGCCTCGTTACCCCTTCGGCTACGGACTTGGATACTCCCGGTTCGAAGTGCTCGAAGCCGCCGTTGCTGCCGCGCATCCCAGAATTGGTGGTCCTGAAGAGGGCGTCAGTGGCGTCGCGGCCCACGTAATACTGAGCAACAGCGGTGACACCCCAGGCCGGGACGTGGTGCAAATCTACGGCAGGGCTGACGGAGAGCCGGAATCGCGGCTCATGGGCTTCGCTGCCGTGCACCTCGAACCCGGACAACAGCGGGAAGTCCAGATTGCAGTTGATCCATTCGGATTCCGCCGCTGGAACACCGCAACCTCATCCTGGACCGTGCCCCACGGGGATTGGGAGCTGCGCGTCGCCCGCCATGCCGCTGATCCTGGCATCCTTTGTAGGATCAGGTTGTGACCCCAGCAGAAACCACGCATCGGGAGCCAAAGCAGGCCAGGAGCCGTCAATCGTTTGAGAAAACGATCGAGGCGGCCCTGGCACTGCTCCAGGAATACGGCAGCGATGAATTTACCCTCGCCGATGTCAGCACCCGGGCAGGAGTTTCGATCGGTTCCATATACGCACGTTTCGAAGGCAAGGACGAACTGCTCCGGGTGGCTCACGGGCGGAAGATGGACGACATCGACGCCGTCACCGAGCATTTGTTCAAGTCATTGCCCCGGCATCCTGAGGCAGGCCTTCGCTCCGTTGCCCGGGAGGCCATAGATCAGATCATCGAGGTTCTGTGCCGCTACGCAGACATCCTCCGGCCCTTCATGCTGCGTGGATCCAACGACGAAACACTCTCCCAGCGCGGTACCGCTTCCTATGGTGCACTTGCCGATCACTTCACCACGGTTCTGCGACAATGGCCAGGAGAAGATCTAGAGCAGGCGGACATCGACTGGTGCTTCAACGTTGTCTACAGCGTCGTCGCCCGCCGGCTCGGTTTGGGCAGTACCGTCGAAGGCAGCGGCAACCTGCCCTGGCCAGAAATAGCAGCGAATCTGGCGGGTATGGTGGCCTCATACCTCCACGCTTCCCTGCAACAATCCAACTAATCTCTTACTCGCCATCCATACCGTCGATACCGCCTATCAACAAACTCGCCTTCCGGCAGGTGCCGACTCTGGGCATAGTTGAACCAGCAAAGCGTGGCACGAGTTCGTAGGAGATCAAGAGATGCAGGTACGGGTCAGTCCCGGGTCAGTAGCGTTGGACGAGCCGGATGACTGCAGCAGCTTCAAGCTGTTGTTGGCGAAGGAAGCCCGAGCAAACCTGCCCGCCCTCCTCCAGACTGCTTCGGCCGGAAAACTCGACCACGAGGACGTCCTCGTCTCAGTCGACTGGATCAGGAGTGAGTGCACCGGCCGAATCGGCATGGGCTGGAACTATCGCTTTGCCAACATGCTTGTGTACGCGGCCGGAAAGGGCTGGCTCAGTGATGACGGCACGCATGTACGGGCCCACATCGAGACAGACTCCGGGGAACCAGTGGACTCGTAGCCTAAGAGCGGTGGTGCGTAACCTACCGTGAAGCCGCGGCGGGCAGCGGGAATTCTCAGTGTGGTCTCTCCCGCTTATTGCTGGTCAGTCTGTAAGTATTTGATTTGACGACGAATTTCATCCAGCGTGTCAAAGATCCGTGCAGTCTCGTCCAGGCTGTGGAGAGCGTGTTCGCGTTTACCATCAAGGATTGCCGCAGTCACCTCGCGGAGCATTGGTGTATAGCCGTTCCCCTCCCGCTTGGTCTTAAAGGTCTCAGTCGTCTCACCGGTTTCGATACTGAAACGGTGCACCGTGAACTGCGATGCGAACCAGAACCCAGCGTCCATCGTGATCCAACCCGTAGTTCCCGACAGAGATGCTGACTGGTCCAGGAAGTTAACCATGGAACTGGCACCCTGGGCGAAAGTTCCATTGCGATAGTTGAGCGTGAAGTTTGCACTCACATCAATCCCGTTTTCGCGCGTTACGCCGGCGGCCGTGATCGTTGAGGGGGTACCAAGGAACATGTGACTAAGGGTTACGGGGTAGATGCCTTGGTCCAGCAATGAGCTACCCCCGGGCTTCCAGCGGCTTGAGTCATCTTCAGGGAATGGCGCGCCGAAGGAAGCCCTAATACCCCGGACCTCGCCGATCGCTCCGCCACCGATGACTTCCTGAAGCCGGAGGTAGAGGGGATTGAATTTCATCCACATCGCCTCCATCAAAAAAACTCCCGATTTCGCGGCGATGCCGGCAAGTTCCCTGACCTCGGCCGCGTTCAATCCGATCGGTTTCTCGCACAGGACGTGGCGGCCCCGCGTGAGGGCCTCGCGGGCATACTCAAAATGGGTTACGTGTGGCGTCCCGATGTAAACAGCATCAATGTCAGAGTCGAGCATGCTGAGGTAGTCATCACCATGAGCGGGGATGCTGAAAGTCCGGGCAAACTTTTGGGCAGTCTCCGCATGACGGCTGGAGACAGCGGCGATGGTTGCGTTGCTGACCAAGGAGAGGTCCGCGGCGACCTGCTGAGAAATGCCGCCCGTCCCGGCAATGCCCCACCGCAACCGTGTTTGCGAAGAAATGGGCCCCGGGCCCGATGAGCCAGGCCTGGGAGCCGGACTTGTGTCACCGACAGCAGCCAGGGGCAGTGTCCCCGTGCCGCTGCTGCCACAGCCGCTGGATGACCCTTCACCTTGGTGCATAAAACTGCCCCTTCTTTTTTTGATTTGGGATCCCCCGTAAGCGAGGTAGCCGGCGGACCAGCATCTACCACACGGACCTGTGGAAAGGGCTTACGGAATGATGCCCTCGTCCATTGGCTACCGGTCCGTGCCTTGAAGCCAGTCCCCGGAGATCGTCCCGGAGTTCGGAGCCGGGAGCTGTCACCACTACCTTCTCTGTTAGTACATCTCGCGCGGAAGACGAGTGTTCTTATGCACGGTATGCGTCGGATCTATACCCAGCAGTCGTCGTCATGGCGGCGCTGAAGTCAGGCAGCAAGGTTCAGGCCATGTTCTTCATCCCCACAGGGTTGTCCGGGACCGGTTACCGCCCGCCCGGGACAACGCGGGAGCATATGCGAGGACCAACAGGTTCTGTGAAGCGTCTCGATGGGAAGCAGGTGTGGATCATTCCACCTTCCGGGCATAGAAGCGGTCCCTGGCGTGGCTCCTCGTCAAGGAGCTTCGTCTAGTGAATCGATCAGTTTCAGACCGCGTTGTGCCCACTCTATTTCCGTCTGCGCGCGGGCGATCAAGCCCTCATAGGTGAAGATCTTGTAAGCGGTAGTGCGCTGCCGGTCTGACTCCGGCGTCTTGGCGAGGCGCTTAGTTAGCATCACATTGGTGCCGGTCCGCAGTTCGTTGATCATGGCCGCCCACTGCTCCCGGCGGAGGGTGTGGTAGTCGATGTGGGCCTGCATGTGCGCCCGCGCAGCCTTCGGGTCGGCCAGTTCCAGGTACGCCGCCTTCAGATGCACCGGATCCCGCTCCCGGGAGTATTCCAGTGGGGTGTTCATCCACTCGCGGAGTGCTGCGATGCCTGCTGCAGTTATCCGATACTGCGTCTTCCTGCTGTTCGGGCCCCAAGGTATTTCCTCCCCGGTTAGAAGCTCATCCCTCTCCATCCGCCTCAACTCGGGGTAAATCTGCGAATCAGGTGCATGCCATACATAGGCGACGGAAGATTCAAAGCGTTTGGACAGGTCGTAGCCCGTCATGGGTTCTACTGTCAACAGCGCCAGCAACGCATATCGAAGACTCACACAACCTCTTTCACTCCGACTGTTGCCAATAACTATATCGATAGATATTCTGTGACCCACCATACTAACTATCGTGATAGTTATTTCGGCTTGCTGTCTCCTCTGCCCGGTTTGCGGTAGTGCAGCTGAAGCCCTTTTACATCTAAGGAAAACCATGACGGCTGTCAGCGCCCAGAGCTCCACAACGAATAAGGTCCTCGGTTACCCCCTGAATGTCTGGTACGTCGCCGCATGGGACAAGGAAGTCACACGCAACCCCCTGTCGCGTAAAGTCGCCGGCCGCCCCCTGGCGCTTTACCGCACTGAGGACGGCAAGGCCGCGGCACTTGCCGACGCCTGCTGGCACAGGCTCGCACCGCTATCCCTCGGCAAGACGGTCGGCAAGGATGGCATCCAGTGTCCGTACCACGGCATCGTGTACAACTCAGCCGGACGCTGCGTCTCCATGCCGGCCCAGGAAACCATCAACCCAAGCGCTACTGTTCCATCCTTTCCCGTGGTGGAGCGCTACCGCTACGTCTGGGTCTGGCTCGGGGACCCAACATTGGCTGACCCTGACCTGGTTCCCGACATGCACCAGCTGGATTCTCCTCAGTGGGCAGGGGACGGTGAAACGATCTACGCACCGTGCAACTTCCAGCTGGTGCTGGACAACCTTATGGACCTCACGCACGAGGAATTCATCCACTCCTCTTCCATCGGACAGGATGAGCTGAGCGAGTCTGAATTCGTGGTTACACACGACGACCACACCGTCACCGTCACACGCTGGATGTTCAACATCGACGCACCGCCGTTCTGGCTTAAGAACATGCGGGACAAATTTCCGGGTTTCGAAGGGAAGGTGGATCGCTGGCAAATCATCACCTATCGATCCCCATCAGTTATCAACATCGACGTAGGAGTGGCCAAAGCCGGCACAGGAGCCTTTGAGGGCGACAGAAGCCAGGGAGTCAACGGATTCGTCATGAATGCCATCACACCGGAAAGCGATAAGTCCTGCCACTACTTCTGGGCTTTCATGCGGAACTACCGCCTGGACAGCCAGCTGATTACCACTCAGCTGCGGCAGGGCGTCCATGGCGTGTTCGGGGAGGATGAAGCAATGCTCACGGCCCAACAGGCTGCCATCGATGCCAACTCCGACTACGAGTTCTACAACCTGAACATCGACGCAGGCGGCATGTGGGTTCGCCGCCTGATCGAGCGCCAGCTCGAATCCGAAGGCCGTCTCGTCCCCCTCGCCTAACGCGAGGCAGGCAAGAATTGAACAGGTGAAATAGACATGGCAGCAACAAACACAGAGGTCTGGCAATACGGGACGGTTGTTGAGGTGGGCAGCGTCGCTACCAACATCCAGCGGATTGTGCTCGCGCCAGAGCTCCCTGTAAACGCGGAACCTGGTTCACATATCGACGTGAGGGTCCGCATCGACGGCCGTGAAGACAGGCGATCCTACTCGGTCGTGGAGTCAAACGAGGGTGGCAGGCGCCTCGCTATCAGCGTCCTGAAGACGCCTCTGTCCCGCGGCGGCTCGATTTTTATGCACACCCTTCAGCCCGGGGACCAACTGGAGATCACACAACCGTTGCAAAACTTCCCACTTCGGGTAGGAGCTGCGCGGTACATCCTGCTGGCCGGAGGTATTGGCATCACCGCCATGATTAACATGGCAAGGATCCTGAAAAACCTGCGTCTGGACTACACCCTTGTATACGCTGGCCGCAGCCGTGCCGCGATGGCGTATTTGGACGAGCTGCAGCAACTCCATGGTGAGAATCTGGTTGTTCATGTCGACGATGAGGGAACACCCCTGAATGTAAGGCAGCTCGTCGCCAGCGCCACGACCGACACTGAGCTGTACATGTGCGGCCCGATCCGGCTTATGGACGCCGTCCGCCGTGCCTGGACCGAAGCCAGACTCAACTACCCCAACCTGCGCTATGAAACCTTCGGCAACAGCGGCTGGTACCAGCCTGAAGAATTCATCGTCAAGGTCCCCACATTAGGACTGGAAATCAAAGTGGGACAGGACAACTCCATGCTTGAAGCCTTAGAGGATGCCGGTGCGGACATGATGTTCGGCTGCCGCAAGGGCGAATGCGGACTCTGCGAGGTCCGGATCCTCGAGCTTGACGGCACCATAGACCACCGGGACGTCTTCTACAGCACTCGCCAGCAGACCGCCACTACGAAGATGGCCTGCTGCGTTTCCCGCGCCGTTACCTCGAAAAATCTCCTCACAAGCGATCCGCCCACCGCTCCAGCGGTAGTGACCATAGCAGTCCCCTGACGCAAGGATGGCTCGATAGCAGGCCGGGCAGAGGCCTATGCTCCACCCGTGCCTTCCCGTAGCCGCCTTCGCCAGAGATCTCATCGAGGGCCATCGTCGAATCGGGCTAGTTGACGGCAAAAACTTTGATCGCCGCCAGAAAGTCGTCCCGGCAGGGCATGCCCATACAAGACGGCCGGTCAACTCGTGCTGACCTTTTCTTTGGAGAGAAGCCTGGTACTCAGGCTGGCAGGACGAGGGTTGCGTCGCCGGTGGGGACCACGTATCGGGTACGTGTGTGTCAGCACTTTCAGACCAGAACGTCCCCTGCACGTGAGGCGGCTTGGCCTAAAAACGCTGGTGTTCGAGAGCCTCGCGGCGTTTCCTGGCGGAGCGGCCGGAACGGTGCCGCTGTGCGAACGTGGTTGCGGCTGGGAAATCTCTCCGAACCAGGGTTGCGACGAATAAAAACGAGTTCTCCGCCGGTGTGCACAACCAGGCAATGAAACGTGGAGAGACCCGTTCTGGGTTCCAAAATCTGAATCAACAATGAGGATCCTTGCATCTCAGTGCATCGCGAACGACTGCCTTTACCATCCACGGCGCGTATGGCCGCTATAGAAAAAGTCGTCTTCCCCTGGATATCTGAGGTGTCGCACTGTGGTTACAGGACCTGCACCAATCAGACCGCAGCCAGTAACCAGAAGGACTTCATCGTGGAAACTCCCCTCTCCCATCTTGCCCATCTCGAGATCACCGCCCCGGACGTCGAAGCTTCGGCACGGTTCTACGAGGAAAAGTTCGGCATGCGCATCATCGACCGGGTGGACGGCAACGTCTACCTGCGTTGCTGGGGCGATTACTACCGCTACAGCCTGGTGATCACCGAAGGCCCCGAAGCGTCCCTGGGCCGGATGGCCTGGCGCACCAACTCCCAGGCAGCCCTTGAAGCCGCAGCCCAGCGCGTTGAAGCGACCGGCGTGCAGGGCACCTGGACCGCCGGCGGCCACGGCTACGGCAAGGCCTACGAATTCACCGGCCCCTACGGCCACCACATGCGCCTGTTCTACGACGTGGAAAAGTTCGTGGCCGAGCCCGGCTTCGAATCCACCTACCCGGACCGCCCGGAACGCCGCAGCAGCCACGCCGCCGCCCCCCGCTTCCTGGACCACGTCACCGTAGCGTCCTCCGACGTCCGCGGCTTCGCCAAGTGGTACAACGAAGCCCTGGGCTTCCGCGTCATGGCCTTCACCGACCTGGACGAAGCACCCATCACCGTGTTCTCCGTCCTCACCACCAACGAAAAGTCCCACGACCTCGGCGTTGTCCTGGACACCTCCAAGCGCGCCGGCCGCGTCAACCACATCGCCTTCTGGGTAGATTCGCACGAGGATCTGCTCCGCACCGCGGATGTGCTCATGGAAAACGGGACCCCGATGGAATACGGCCCCTCCATCCACGGCATCGGCGAGCAGAACTTCCTCTACTTCCGCGACCCCTCCGGCCTGCGCGTGGAGCTCAACTCCGGCGGCTACCGCAACTACGTCCCGGACTGGGAAGCCAACACCTGGAAGCCGTCCGAAGGTTCGAACAACTTCTACAAGAACGGCGCCATGCCGCACTCCATGACCGAATCCTTCCCGCCCGCCGAGGGCTTCACCGCCACCGAAGAAGGCGCATCACCGGAAATGAAGGAAGCGCTCCTGAACCCGTACGCCAAGCAGGGCCGGGGCTAAGACACCATGGCTGAAACCTATGCACTCATCCGGTTCCAGGAAGCCGGCGACAGCAAGGCCCGCGCGGGCCTGCTGGTCGAGGACCGGGTCCTGCCGCTGGACGGGGACATCAACTCCCTGATCGAGCACTGGGACACCACCGAACCCCAACTGGACAGCCTGGCCGCCTCGGCGGGCGAGGACACCGGCCTGGCGCTGGCCGACGTCGAAATCCTTGCTCCGGTGGAGCCCGCGCAGGTCCTGCAGACCGGCGCGAACTACCGCAAGCACGTGATCGATCTTGCCGCAGCCCACCGCGAACCCGGCGAGGACGAGGAGGAAGTGCGCGCCAAGACCGCCGCCATGATGGACAAGCGCGCAGGCCAGGGCACGCCGTACTTCTTCATCGGCCTTCCGACGGCGATCGCCTCCGCCACGGACGACCTCACCCTGCCGTCCTACTCCAAGTCCCACGACTGGGAACTGGAACTGGCGGCGGTGATCGGAAAGACGGCGTTCCGCGTCACCCCCGAGGAAGCCCTGGAGTACGTCTTCGGCTACACCATGGTCAACGACATCACCACCCGCGAATACGTTTTCCGCAAGGACATGCCCGCCATCGGTTCGGACTGGTACCGCGCCAAAAACGCCCCCGGATTCCTGCCCACCGGGCCACTGCTGGTGCCCGCCAAGTTCTTCGGCGACCCGCAGGACGTCCAGGTCACCCTGAAGCTCAACGGCAAAGCCATGCAGGACGAGTCCACGCAGGACATGATCTTCGGTGTGGCCAAGCTGGTCAGCGAGGCGTCGCAGATCATGCCGCTGCGCCCGGGCGACCTGGTGCTCACCGGCAGCCCCGCGGGCAACGGCCAGCACTGGGGCCGCCTGCTCCAGGACGGGGACGTTATGGAAGGCACCATCACGGGCCTGGGCACCCAACTCATCCACTGCAAGGACGAAACCACAAGAGAAGGCGTCCGGTGACCACCCAGGACACTGCATTGACCACCGGCACCGGGGAATCAACTGATTCCCCGGTCATCCGGCGTGAAGACCCGCTCGGCAGCATCCGGGCCATGGCGCAGGCCCACAACAACTGGGCCCGCTGGGGCCAGGACGACGTCCTGGGCACCCTGAACTACATCGACGCCGGCAAGCGAATTGAAGCCGCGGCACTGGTGAAGACGGGCGAGGCGTTCTCGCTGTCCCAGCCGTTCGACACCAACGGCCCGCAGAAGGGCTGGCGCCGCCGCACCAACCCCGTCCACACCATGACGGACACCGGGGTGGACGCCGAACGCGGCAACCAGGGCTTCCCGCACGGCATCGGAGGCGCGGACGACTTCATCGCCATGCCACTGCAGTGCTCCACCCAGTGGGACGGCCTGGGCCACATCTTCGACCAGGGCAAGGCCTGGAACGGCCGCGCCGCCGGCGACGTGGTCACCTCGGAGGGCGACCTCGTGACCGGCATCGAGACCGCCGCCGCCAAGATCGTCACGCGCGGCGTGCTGCTCGACGTCGGCCGGGCGCTCGGCCCCGAACTGGGAAGGAACGACGGCGAACTGCCGGACGGATTCGCCATCACCCCGGAACACCTCCAGCGGACCATCGAACTCCAAGGCCCCAGCGCAACCGTGGGCCGGGGCGACATCGTGATAATCCGCACCGGACAGTACACGCGGGTCCGCCGCGACGGCTGGGGAGACTACGCCGGCGGGTCGGCCCCGGGGCTGTCCTTCACTACTGCACCCTGGCTGCACCGCAACGAAATCGCCGGAATCGCCACCGACACCTGGGGTTTCGAGGTCCGTCCGAACGAATTCGACACCGCCTTCCAGCCCCTGCACCAGATCGCGATCCCCAACCTTGGCCTGTTCCTGGGCGAAATGTGGGACCCGGACGGGCTGGCCGAAGCCTGCGCGGCGGACGGCAGGTACGACTTCCTGCTCACCGCAGCCCCGCTCCCCATCACCGGCGCCGTTGGCTCCCCCGTCAACCCGATCGCCGTCCGATGAAGGAGCCAGCATGAGCATCGATTCTGTTCACGTCGCCACCGTTGACGTCCACGCCCACATCCTGCTTCCGGCCCTGCAGCAGCTCGTGGCCGAGGCGGATCCCGACGGCTTCGGCGCCCAGCAGGCCCTGGAACTGCGGCGCAACGGGCCGGAGTCCATGGCAGCGTCGGGCAGGATGATCAAGGAACGCTGGCCCCAGCTGACGGACCTGGATCGCCGGCTCGCAGACATGGACGCCCAAGGGGTGGACGTTCAGCTGGTCTCCCCGTCGCCGTCGCACTTCTACTACTTCGCAGGGGAAGAGCTGGCCCTCAAACTGGCGAAGGCCGCCAACCAAGCGGTGCGGGAGTTCGTGGACCGCGCGCCGGACCGGCTCAACGGCCTAGGCCTGGTCCCGCTCCAGCACCCCGCCCTGATGGTGGAAACCCTGGAGCACGCCGTGCTGGAATGCGGACTGCTCGGCGTCGAAATCGGATCGTTCGCCGCCACCCCCGAGGACCCGGAGCGCAGCACCGTGGAACTGTCCGATCCCCGGCTGGAACCGTTCTGGGGCCGCGCCGAGGAACTGGGCGCCCTGGTGTTCCTGCACCCGTTCGGCTGCTCGCTGGACGAGCGGCTGGACCGCTTCTACCTAGCCAACACCGTTTCCCAGCCCGCCGAAAATGCGGTGGCCCTGTCCCACCTGATCTTCAGCGGCGTCCTGGACCGCCACCCGGAGCTCAAGGTTGTGGCAGCGCACGGCGGCGGATACCTTCCCACCACCCTGGGCCGCTCGGACCACGCGTGGAAGGTCCGCCCCGAGGCACACGGCTGCGCCCAGCCGCCGTCGTCCTACCTGAAGAAGCTCTATTTCGACTCGCTCGTCCACAGCCCCGCTGAACTGCAGGCTCTCGTGGCCGCCGCGGGTCCGGAGCAGGTGCTGCTCGGCTCGGACTACCCGTTCGACATGGGATCCGACCTCCCTGTGGACGAGGTGCAGGCCGCCGGGCTCCCGGCCGACGACGAAACCCGGGTTTTGGGCGGCAACGCCTGCACGCTGGGTATCACCGCGGCCGCCGCCCTGGCCGCCCGACGCAACGCTTAAGGAACACGTACATGGTCAAGATTGCCCGGTGGAATCGCGACGGCGGGACGCAGTCCGGCTTTGTGGACGGCGAAAACTGCTTTGCCCTGCCGGCAGGGCAGTCCGTCCAGACGCTGCTCGACGCCGGACTCGAGGAGACGCTGGCACTTGCGGGCCGGGTCATTGGTTCCGCTGTTGCCGTTCCGCTGGCGGATGTGCGCCTGCTCGCCCCGCTGGTGCCCGCTACCATCCGGGACTTCGTGGCGTTCGAGGAACACGTCGAAGGCGTGCGGAAGAGCATCGACGGTGTGGCGGGCGTGGTGCCGGAATGGTACGAGGCGCCCACCTTCTATTTCACTAACCCGCATACGGTGACGGGCACCGGTGAGGTGATCGGTATTCCGGCGGCCTGCGTGGACCTGGACTTTGAAACGGAGATGGCTGCCGTCGTCGGACGTGTTCCCGGCAGCGACGGGCGGAACCTGGGCGCGGAGGAGGCTCACCGGCACATCTTCGGCTACACGGTGCTCAATGACTGGTCGGCGCGGGACCTGCAGCGCCGGGAGATGAAGGTCAGCCTGGGCCCGTGCAAGGGCAAGGATTTCGCCAACACGCTGGGCCCCTGGATTGTCACGGCGGACGAGTTCGAGGACCGGCATGACGCCGAGGGGTTCCTGCCGATCTCGATGGCTGTCGAAGTCAACGGGGAAGCGATCGGCCAGGACCTGCTCTCCAACATGGGCTGGCCGTTCGCAGAGCTGGTGGCCTATGCCTCGCAGGACTCCGTGGTGCGGCCCGGCGACGTGCTGGGCTCCGGCACCTGCGGCAGCGGCTGCCTGGCCGAACTCTGGGGACGCAACGGCGCCCAGACTCCCCCGCCGCTGAAAACCGGAGACGTGGTGAAGATGACAGTGGAAGGGATCGGAACCATCGAGAACACGGTGGGCGCCCGGCGCGAGGCCGTGACCCGGGTTCCCGCCCGGACCCGTCCGCGCAACCGGGTCGCCGCTGCTGCTCCGTCCGGAACCTAGGGTGGTTTCCCTCCAGCTCGAGGGCCGGACGGTAGTGGTGTGTCGTCCGGTTGAACCACATGGATTGCCGACGAGAAACCAGGACCGAGCTACACGCTGCTGTGTCTTGGTGTGCTCGGCAAGCTCACGCAAGGAAGCCTGACTAGCTGGTCAACGAACAGCGACGGCAGTCTGAATCAAGTATTTATCCTGGAGACTCGTTGCAAAATACAGCTCGCATGACAGATGTCGCTGCCGCAGCATACGTCTCGGTGGCGACCGTTTCCAACGTTCTCCGCAATCCGGACATTGTCGCTCCCCACACCCGCCTGAAGGTGTGGGACGCCATCCGGGCCTTGGAATATTCGCCGAGTCCTCAGGTGACACCTCTCTCTAAGTCGAAGCAGGGGACGAGCCGTCGCAAACGCGATACTGCGGCTACGACGGGGGAAGCAAAGCGGCGACCTACCAAGGCGAAATCGATTGCACACATCAACCCATACTTCACTCCAGATCAGGCGGCCCAAATTCGTGCCGCACTTCAGGCCGTTGGTCCGGGGGAGGGTTATGTCTCCCTGTCTGATTTAGTGGTGGCGGCGACTATGGAGGAAGTCAAGCGATTGCAACAGAAGTACAACGGGGGACGGAGTTGGCCGGGCGTACCTGCCGGCATGATTCGTCGCGGTCGCCCTACCCGTGGCCAAGAAGCCGTACGCGAGGACTTGCCGTAACCGTGTAAAAGGTAATGCCGAACGGGAGTTCCGAGCGATCAGATGAGGTACACCCCAACCTGACGTCAGACTTGGGGCCAGTAAGGCGTCAGAATAGGGCCCCGAATGCACTTAACGCACAGGCTAGACGAATAGTCTGAGGACCAAATCTGACAGATTTCCCTTGAATGCAATCTTGCATCAAGGCGCCTCCGTTCATTGGCGCCCGTGGGCATACCCGCCCCTTGCTGCGGCTCTTAATCCTCCGCCTTTCGGGCGCCCCAACCCAAGGCGGGCCCCAGCTTGCCGGCGATATCGGTCAGGATCTGGACGTAGTCCTCGTGGTCGAAGCTGAAGGGCAGTGCGAACGCCACCTCATCCACTTCATGGAAGCCAGCGTGTGCGTACAGCTGCTCGGCGATCTCCTCGCTGGTGCCAATGAGATCAGCCGCGAACATCATGCCCCTCGGCCCCTGCGGCGAAGCCGTGCGCGGAGTGCGTTCGTCGACATACCGCTGGTACTTCTCCCGTTGGGCAGGAGTCGCCGAGTCAGTCGGGATCACCACCAGGCCCTGCGACACCCGCGCCCCAGCATGCCCGGCAGATGCAGCCGCCTCCCGGAAGGCCCGGATCTGCGACTGCTGGACCAAGGCAAAGTCCGGTTCCTGGTCCTTGTCCGGGAAGATCACGCTGCTGGAAAGCAGGTTGAAGCCGCTGGAACCGGCCCACACCGCTGACTTCGTACTACCGGCCCCGTACCACAGGCGGTTCCGCAGGCCCGCGGAAAAAGGCTCCACCCGGTTGGAGAACTCCTCCACCACGCCCTGCTTGCCGGAGAACTCCCGCACCGGCTCCCCCGCGACCAGCCGTGCAAACCTTTCCACCCGGGCGTAGCTGAAGTCCTCCACGTCCGCGGTGTCGGGATACAGTTCGTGCTTTACCGTGTCGTACTGCATCGGCTCTCCCACGCTCACGCCGGGATTGATCCGCCCTCCAGCGAGCAGGTCAACGGTCGCCAGATCCTCCGCCAGGCGCAGCGGGTTCTCCCACCCCAGCGGTGTCACGGCAGTGCCGAGCTCAATCCGCGAAGTCCGCTGGCTGGCCGCCGCCATCACCGCTACAGGGGAAGAGATGCCGAACTGCAGGTGCCGGTGCCGCAGCCAGGCACTGTCGAACCCCAGCCGCTCCCCCAGCTCGATGATCTGCAGCGTCGATTCATGCCCGGCGGCTGGATCAAGAGGATCGAACAGCCCAATGGTGAGGAACCCCAGCTTGCGCAAAGGACGGTCGGGCTGCGGCATGGCTTCCTCCAGGATTAGGGGACGTGGCTGCTGTTCAGACTAGGCGCTGGGCCAGACCATGAACCAACATGTCCCGATCGTCCCAGACCATGGCAAAGCCTTGACGGCGCCGTCCACCAAGGCGTTAGGCTCACCACGAGCCAGCGATGGCGCCGGCACGGGAGGAAAACATGTCACTGCAGGAAATCGAGTTCACGTCCGCCAACGGCCGCGACACCATCCAGGCCTGGGTCTACGAACCCATCGGGCAGCCCAAGGCCATCGTGCAGCTAATCCACGGGCTCGGCGAGCACTCCCGCCGCTACCTCCACCTCATCTCCACCCTGGTGGACGCGGGCTTCATCGTGGTGGCCGGCGACCACTCCGGCCACGGGCGCACGGCTATGCAGCAGGGCACCTGGGGCGACGCCGGCGAGGACGCCGCCAGCGTGGTGGTCGCGGACGAGGTCACCCTCCAGGCCAAGGCCAAAGCGGCTCTCCCTCAGCTTCCCTACGTGGTGTTCGGCCACAGCTGGGGCTCCATGATCGCCCGCGGGATGGCCGTGGACCCGCGGACCGAGCTCTCCGGCCTGATCCTCTGCGGCATCGCCGCCCAAATGCGCGGCATCGAGAAAATGATCGACCGGCCCGAACTGGAGCGGCTTGCCTCCGGCGAGCGCGGCGCCGAGCCCGCACCCCAGGAACTGGTGGCCCAGCTTTTCGACGGCTTCCTGGGCCGCTTCGGCGAAGGCGCCGGCCCCACGGCCTGGGTGGCACTGGACGCCGACGTGGTTACCGACCACGGCCGGGACCCCTTCAACAACTTCGGCGCACCGCTCAGCGCCCGGTTCCTGCAGGGCTTCGTGGACCTCTACGACCAGGTCACCTCCGACGACTGGTACAAACAGCTCCTCGCCGAACTCCCCGTCCTGATCCTCGCCGGTGACCAGGACCCCGTGACCAACTACGGCGAAGGCGCCTACCACGTGGCCAACCGCCTGGCTGATTCGGGCCACGCGGACGTCCGCACCCGCGTCTTCCCCGGCGTCCGGCACGAGGTGCACAACGAACCCACCACCCGGGCCGAGACGGAGCGCGAAACAGTCGAGTTCATCCAGCGCGTCGCCGGCAGCTGACCACCCCTCAAGCACCTCCCCGGAAGGTACGACGCCGGCACCCACCGCACCGCCGCCGTCGTACCTTCCCGCAGGGGGCTATCCGGCGGGCACCTCCTATAAGATCCCGCAGCGCCGGCGTTGCCGTCCGTGGGGAATCGCCAGCGAGGTTTCCTTCACGTTTGGAAGTAGAAATGCGTGTGGGCGGCGCACCGTTCGTTCAAGCGGGCGGCACAGTTGGGGCACGAGGTGGCCGCCAGATAAGTGTGGATAGACATCTCACCTCTGCATACGCCGCACAGAACTGCTGACTCTGCCCACGCGGTCCTTGGCCATGTTTGAGCGTTGTGATCCGCTTCCTCCTCGTGACAGAGATGGCAGGGATAGTACCGAAGACAGCACTTGAACTTTATGGCAATCACGTCAACGTCGGTGTGATAGTGGATGCAGCGGGTCTGGTCGTCTACAGTGCTGCCGAAGATCTTCATGGATCTGGCCCCGTTCACTTCACACGGCGGACAAGAATGTCGGGGAAGGCCCGGTGCGTGGCCACTGCCACAGCGGACGCCACGGCGTCCTTCACAATATCGCCCGGATAGAAGATGAGGTCACTGGCGAACGCAGCCTGCCACGACAGCTTCAGGTTGATCATCATGCCGAACACGCCCAACATGTGCGATGCGGCCACACTGACCACAACCGCGGCGAGGAAAAACCACAGCCCGCGCCGCTTGGCCGGGAGCCGCCGGATAATCTGCTCAGCGGCAATGCCGACGAGAAAGGCCGCGATGGGGAACCCCACGATATATCCGGCGGATCCGCCGGCGAGGACCTGCAGGCCCGCCCGGCCGCCCGAGAAGATCGGCAGCCCGGCGAAAGCAAGGAGAAGGTAAAGCGCCACTGCGGCGGTGCCACGCGATCCGCCAAGGACGAGGCCGGTCACCATGATGGCAAGGGTCTGCAGCGTGATAGGCACCCCGAAGCCACCGACCGGAATACCTGGGACGATCGCCGAAGCCGCTATCAAACCGGCGAACACGGAAATCAGCGCCAGCGACTGGGCGTCCCACGACCGACGGCGTGCCCCGGGTCCCCTCTCAGCTGGGCGGTGCGGTGCCGATGTGGTGGTCGTCTCGTGGCTCAAGGTTCCTCCTGGGCGTGGTGGTCCGGTCAGGGGTGGTCCGGTCCTCCGAAGAACGCTACAGAGCGCTTTCTACGGTCATTTTGTAGCGAAGCCACGACTGCGCCGACGCTCTATGGATCAATAGCCACAAAATAGGGACTTGCCCCCGTCGCCCGTGGTCAGCTGCAGGCAGACAGTTCCCGACCACCCAGCCGCAGCAGGGAAGGCACCCGCTGGAAGGAACGACGCCGGCACTCACCCCGCCGCCGTCGTCGTCCGTCCCAGCAACCCAGCGCCGGCAATCAGCTGTGCGTCGCATTGCTCGTCCAGCGGGACAGGCGCGCAAACGTGGGACCCGCGGGCGGCGGGATCTTGGCAAGATCGGCGCCGGGCCGCCGCCGGCGCAGTTCCAGGGCGAGAGCCTCCTGCCCGCGGGCCATGGCCCACCGGTGGTTCGCGGCAAACGCCGGCTTGAGCAGCCAGCCCAGGCGCCGCAGCAGCGGTTTAGCCGCGCTCACCCGCCAGACATAGGTGACCACCGTCTCGGGGCCGTCCTGTTCGAACGTCCAGCGCCCGGCGCCGTTGAGGTCGCCGCGCGCGGAGAGGGCGAATCCCTGCTCGGTGACGGGCTCGGTGAGGGTGAGCTCCCACGTGAGCGTGTACGGCAGCCAGCCCTTGGTATGGAGGAAAACCGATTTGCCGGTCCCGTCCGGGGCGCCCGGATCCCGCGGCTCGACGGCCAGGTACACGGAAGGCCACCAGCGGGGAAGGGTACCGGCGTCGCCCAGGATGTCCACCACCTCGCGCGGGGTCCCGGCCACGCGCCAGACGGTCACGAATTCGTAGTCGGTGCTGCTCTTCGGAATGCCGCCCATAGGTGCCTCCACGGCAGGGTTGGATAGGTGCGCCCACAGTACCCATGCCGGCGCTGGCCGCGCTAGATGGTCACGTTGAGCCCGGCGGTGTAGCCGGCAGCGGCCGACCCGGTCATCGTCGCCAGCTGGTAGATGCCGCCGTCGTTCCCGAACACGTTGTCCGATTTGAGCGTGGTGCGGGTCATGTTCGTAACGCTGCGCTCGTACCCGGGGGTGGCGTAGACGTCGTCGCAGGCCGCCTGCGGCAGCGCGATCTGGGAGACGGCCAATACCTGCCCGGCGGCGGTGGCATTGTTCATGGACTCAAACACCTCGAAGTGGATGTGCGGCCAGCGCCCGGAGTAGGCGGCCGGGAAGATCGACGTGAACGTGACCTGCCCGTTGGCGTCGGATTCCTGCACGCCGCGCAGGTAGTTCTCGTTCTTCAGGCTCGAGTCGTACATCGAGTACTTTCCGTCCCGGTCGCAGTGCCAGGCGTACACCGCGGCGCCGGCCATCGGGGTGCAGCCGTTGGCGTTGTCCAGGAGGGTCAGGGTGAAGGTCAGCGGGACGCCCTCGGCCTTTGCGGAGGCAGTGCCGAAGCTCGACGTGATGTCCTTCCGCACCACCCCGGAGGCTTCCAGGACGTTCGGACCGTTGGAGCCATCCCCCGGATAGGGGCCGGTGGTTTCCTGCGGAATTTCCACGCCGCACTCAGCGATGGCCCGGGTCAGCGTCGGAGTGGCGGTGGCGTCAGTGGCCGTGGCAGACGCGGAGGACGTGGCGGCCAACGCCGTGGTTGCCGCCGGCGAGGGTGAGCCCGTGGTTCCGGCCGGCGTGCAGGCGGCTAGCGCAGCCACCGCGCCACCCGCACCGAGGAACAGCCCCAGGGACCTGCGGCTCACCAGGGTGTTCAGGTCGAACTCCAGCCCCCGGTCGTGGTCCGGGTGCGGCTGGTCAAGGTCGGGCTGGCGGGGGGTGCGTGAAGTGGTCATGATCCAAGGAAACCGCACACGGCTATGCCCGGGACGGGTTGCTGCTGTGCCGTTGCTGTGCGTCCGGACGGGCGCTCCCCCCCCCAAAGGAAACCCCCGCGGAAGGGTCGACGGCGGCACCCGCTGCCCGCCGTCGTCGTCCTTTGAACCGTGGCGGGCTGAGTGGAAAAGCGAGGCGGGGCAGGCCCATTGGAGCCTGCCCCGCCTCCTTGCACCGGCTGATGCCCTGCGCCCGACTTTCGGGTTTCCTGTTGCGATGGAGTATGCAGGAACATCTGCCGGCGGGCTTGTAAGGAACGCCTCCCGGCCGTCGGCGGCCTAGAGGGTCCTGGGATCTTCGGCGTACATCTTCAACCTGATCTCCAAGGCGTCCGACATGTGGCGGGCGGCGATCTCCCCCGCCCGCCCGGAGTCGCCCTCCCCGATGGCGGCCAGCAGGCTGGCGTAGTCCGCCAGCACCGCCGGCCACCGTCCCGGGTAGGTCAGGGTGGTGAGGGTGTACCGGCGCACCTGCTGGTCCAGGCGTTCCAGCAGCCCGATCAGCGAAGGGCTGTGCGTGGCGTGCCACAGCTGGGCGTGGAAGGCGCGGTTGGTTTCGGCGAGCGCCCGGCCGTCGCTGGGATCCAGCTGCCGCATCTGCGTCAGCAGCCCCGCAAGCAGCTGGCGGTCCAGGGCGGTTGCCTTGACGGCGGCCTTGGCAGCCGCGGCCTGCTCCAGGATGATCCTCGACTCGTAGATGTCGATGATCTCCTCGGCCGAGTGCGTGCGGACCACCACCGCCTTGCCGCGCCGTTCCACCAGCCCGTCCTGCTCCAGCCGCTGCAGCGCCTCCCGCACGGGCGTCCGGGATGCCCCGTACCGCTCGGTGAGCTTGGCCTCCGTGAGCGGCTCGTCAGGGGCAAAGACGCTCGCGAGAACGTCCTCGCGGAGCCGCTGGTGGATGGGACTGGCCACTTTTTCCTCTTTTCCGTTGCTGGTGGGGCGGCTGGGTTGCTTACGCGATGGAGCCGGCGCGGCGGCCGAACACGGCGCCCGCCGCAAGCCCGGAGCCGCCGGGGTAGTTTCCGCTGAACAGGCCGCCCAGCGCTTCCCCGCAGGCATACAGCCCTTCGAGCGGCTCCGCGTCTTCGGTGAGCACGCGGCCCCAGGTGTCCGTCTTGAGGCCCCCGAAGGTGAAGGTGATGCCGCAGGTCACCGGGAAAGCGTAGAACGGGCCGGTGGAGATGCTGCGGGCCCAGTTGCTCTTCGGCGGCCGGGTCTCGGCACGTCGTCCATCCTTGACGTTGGGGTCAAAGGGCGCACCCTCAGTGATGGAGGCATTGAAGGCCTGCACCGTTTCCTCCAGCCCCTCGGGACTGATGCCGGCTTTCTGCGCCAACTCGGCGAGGTTCGGCGCGGTGACCACCGAGACGCCCGGAATGTCGTACTCCTCGGCCCGCAGCATGGGGCGGGAGGAGGCGTCAAAGATCTGGAAGGCAGCCGAGCCCGGCTGGGCAAGGATGTCCCGGCCGTACTTCGCGTAGGTGTAGTTGCGGTAGTCGGCGCCCTCGTCCACGAACCGCTTGCCCTCGCTGTTCACCACGATGCCCAGCGGGTACCCGCCGCGGGTGAGCTGGTTGGTGAGCTCCAGGTTGCTCTCGTTCTCAGGATGCCAGGCGTCCCAGGCCACGCTGTGGCAGGTGGACCAGTCGCCGCCCCTGGCCGCCCCGGCGGCGAAGGCCGCGAGGATCATCTCCCCCGTGTTGCCCGGCGTGCCGCGCACCTTCGCGTTCTGCCAGCCCTCCCCCAGGTGCTGGCGGCGCAGTTCGGGGGAGGCTTCAAAGCCTCCCGAGGCGAGGATGACCGACTCGGCCCGGAGTTCGCCTTCTTCGGTGGAGGTGCGGTACCGGACGCCGCGCACGCGGCCGTCCTCCTGGATGAGGCCGGTGGCTGCGCAGTCGTAGATGACCTCCACGCCCATGCGCTCCGCGGCGGCGCGGTGGTCGGCCATAAGCCCCTTGCCGCCGCCCACGTTGCCCACGTGCAGGCCGCCCCAGAACAGATAACCCCCATCCTGGGTCCGGTACGCCTGGCGCTCATACATCAGGCGGTATTTGAGTCCCATGCCCTGAAGCCAGCGCAGGGTCGGGTTGCTTTCGCTGACCAGGACCGCGGAGAGTTCGGGGTCGTTGCGCCCTTCGGAGACCTTGGACAGATCGGCAAGGTATTCGGCGGCGGTGTAGGCGGGGACTTCGCTGGCGGCGTGCCGCTCATCAGGTTCCACGAATTCGATCAGCTCTTGGAGCCCGTCATGGGAGATGCGCGTGGCACCGGCGGTGTAGAAGCTGTTGCCGCCCGATGCGGCTTCCCGCGCCTTTTCCAGCAGGACCACTTTGCGTCCACGCTCGGCGGCTGCAAGTGCTGCCGCAAATCCGGCGTTGCCGCCGCCCACTACCAAAACGTCGCTCTTGATCATCATCAATCTCCTCAGCTCCATCGCTGTACACAATTGTATACATAGGTATGCCGTCGCATGCAATAGCGTCTTGGCGCAGGCTTTACGGGCCCGGCGGGGAGGTCTAATGCCGGATTTTGCGGCTATCCCAGGGGCGGGCTGCTGATTTCCTGGGCGTCGATGTACATCTGGATGCGGATGTTCTTGGCCTCGTCCATGTGGGCGCTGGCGATACGGCCGGCCTCCTCCGCGTTCCGTGCGCGGATGGCCACCAGCAGCTCCTCGTGCTCCTTCAGTACGCGGTCCCAGCGCTCTTTGGTGGAGAGTGTGGTGCCGGGGTAGCGGATGAAGTGGACCAGGATCCGGTCGAGCAGGTCAAGGAGGGCGGCGCTGTGGCTGGCGGACCAGATGCGCTCATGGAAGGTGCGGTTGGCGGCGGCCAGTTCAGCCGGAGTGGCGGCTTCAAAATCAAGGATGACCATGGCCTGGTGCGCGCGGTCGATCAGCATCAGGTCCATGTCTGTATGCCGGAGGGCAGCAGTTTTGGCGGCCGCCTCCTCCAGGAAAGTCCGCACCTCATAGAGGTCCAGCATCTCCTCCGGGCGGTACTCCCGCACCTGCATGCGTGAACCGTAGCGCTCCACCAGCCCCTCGGTTTCAAGGCGCCGCAATGCTTCCCTGATGGGCGTCCGGGAGACGTTGTACTTCTTGGCCAGGGCGCTTTCGACGAGCTGGGCACGGGGAGGCAGCTCCTGCGAGATGATGGCGTTCCTGATCATCAGGTAGGGGCTTGTCTCTGGTTGCGACGCCACGGGCGGCCTCCGGTCTTCACGCAAACAAGCGGCAGGGCGCGCCGGCGCCATACCTTTAGCCGCAATTCTAACGCACTGCATACCGTTCCGGCGCGCTGTGAACACCGTGCCGACTTATCGCACACCCGCCGAAGCTGGCAGGCGCCCAGACCGCCGCTTCGGTATTCATATTCAAAGGACTGTTGCTTAAGTCATACCAACGGTATACCGTTTGTGACCAACGCCATACAGCAGGCCAAATGGCGGATTCCGGTTGGCCGAGCTTTGAACATTTACCCGGCGACTGCACACGGCAGGGCGCGGTATTTCAGGAGAACCAATGACGCTTCTATTCAGGGAAGAGCCGCAGGCCGGTACCCTCCCGGTCACCCCGGTACCGGCCACCCTCGTCCGTGGCGGCACCAGCAAGTGCTGGATATTCCGGGACGAGGACCTTCCGGCCGACGCCCTGGAGACGGACCGTCTCCTCATCCGCACCTTCGGCTCCCCGGACCTTCGCCAGATCGACGGAGTAGGCGGCGCCTCGTCCACCACCAGCAAGGCGATCACCGTGGCCGGCACCGACCGGGACGGAACGGTCCGCTACCGGTTCGCCCAGGTGGCCATCGACGAGCCGGCAGTGGAGTGGGCCAGCAACTGCGGCAACTGTGCAACAGCGCTGGGCCTGTACGCGCTCCATGCCGGACTGGTCGCTCCCACCGGGGAAGTCACCCGGGTCCCCATCCTGAACACCGTGACCGGGCTCCGCCTGGTCTGCGAGATCCCCACGCCGGGGGCGCAGGTGCCGGCCTACGGCGGGCGCCGCCTCGACGGCCAGCACTACCCCGGCGTCCCCATCGACGTCATCTTCCAAAAAGCCTCCTGGTCCAGCTACGGAGCACAGTTCCCCACGGGCAACGCCATGGACGAGCTTGAGGTCGACGGGAAGCGGTACCAGGCGACACTGATCGACGCCGGCGCCCCGGCCGCGCTCTTCGACGCACAGGACCTGGGGCTTGACGCAACCGGCAGCGAGGAAGCCTTGGAGGCGCTGGTCCGGCTTGCCCCGCAGCTGCGCGCAGCGGCTGCCCGCAGGATGGGCCTTCCGCAGGACCTCACATCCATTCCGAAGGTTGGCATCGTGGGGCCTCCGCCCACGGGCGCAACCGGCGTCTCGGCCCGGATGATCTCGATGACCGCACTGCACCCCGCCATCGGCCTCACCAGCGCGGTCGCCGTCGCTGCCGCCTCGGGGACACCAGGCAGTGTGGTGCAGCGCAGCGTGGTTCCGGCGGCGGAGGCCGGACTCTTTATCCACTTACTGAAAGGCAAGACGGCGCTGGCATTGGATGCAGCCGATCCCGCTGAAGTCTCCTTTCAACGCTCGGCCCGCGTCATCAGCGAAAGCACCATCCTGGTGCCCAGCGACTGAAGAAACCCCTACCGGAAAAACCCAGCCAAGGAATCAGCCATGAAAATCAGCATTCAAAACCTGCAGCTGAAGTACGGAAGCTTCACTGCCATCGAAAACCTCAACCTCGACATCGAAGACGGCGAGGCCCTGGTCCTCCTCGGCCAGTCCGGTTGCGGCAAGACCAGCACCATGCGCTGCATAGCCGGCCTGGAGGAACCCACCTCGGGGCGGATCATCATCGACGACGTTGTAGTCTTCGACTCCGAAAAGGGCATCAACCTGCCCCCGAACAAGCGCAACGTCGGCATGGTCTTCCAGTCCTACGCGGTGTGGCCGCACATGACGGTGGCCCAGAACGTTGCCTACTCCCTCAAGCAGAAGAAGCTTTCCAAGAGCGAAATCGATGAGCGCGTCATGGAGGCCCTCACGCTGGTGGGCCTGGAGCCTTACGCCGACCGCGGCGCCAGCCTGCTCAGCGGCGGCCAGATGCAGCGCGTGGCCCTGGCGCGCAGCCTGGTCATGCGGCCCAGCGTGCTCATGCTCGACGAACCGCTCTCCAACCTTGACGCCCGCCTGCGTGACCGGCTCCGCGTTGAACTGCGTGAAATCCAGCTCCAGCTGGGGCTCACCTGTGTGTACGTCACCCACGACCAGCACGAAGCCTTCGCCCTTGCAGACCGCATCGCCCTGCTCCAGGGCGGCCGGATTGTGCAGATGGGCGCCCCGCAGCACATGTACGAGGCACCCGCCAGCGCTTCGATCGCCCACTTCCTCGGTGTTTCCAACATCATGGACTGCACCCCGGAGGGCACCGCCACCGGGTCCACCACCGCAGGCATCACCAACAGCGAGCTCACCATCCAGTCGGCGCAGCAGGCCAGCGACGCCGGCGCATCCCCCAAGGTGTGCATCCGGGCCGAGGACCTGCAGATCACCGCCATGCCCACCGAACACCCCAACTCGTGGCCGGGAACGGTCCGCGTGGCGGGCTTCCAGGGGAATGACATCCGGTACGCGATCCAGCTGGAATCGGGGCCCGAGCTGGACGCACTGGGCGGCCTGCGCCGCGGCGAACAGCACAAAGTGGGGGACCGCGTGTGGGTCACCGTCAACCCCCGCGAAGTCCAGATCCTGCCGGCTGAGGTCCTCGCATGAGCCTCAAGACCACCGAGGCGGCCACCCGCGCCGAGGCGCGCCTGGCACCGAAGCCCGAACCCCGGGACTACCGGGCTGCCCGGACCCTCTCGGGCCTCCGGAAAAACACACCGGGCCTCATTGTCCTGGTCATCCTCGGCGTCCTCATCGTCCTTCCGCTTGCCCTGGTGCTGCTCGCCGCGTTCTCGGACAGTGTTCCCCGGCCGGGCAGCATCTCCCTGGGCGGCCTGACGCTGTCCAACCTGGCGCTGCTGGCCACCCCGGAAGCACTCGGCGCATTGGTCAATTCGCTCATGGTCGGCGCCGGCTCGGCGCTCATCGCCCTGCTGATCGGCGCGTTCCTGGCCTTCGTGTGCGCCCGTTCCGATGCGCCATGGCGGAAGTTCATCTTCTTCATCGGCATGGCGCCGATGTTCATCCCGGCCCTGGTGGGCGCCCTGGCGTGGTCGCTGCTGTGCTCGCCGAGCGCCGGCTACATCAACATCTTCCTCCGCGACCTGGGCATTGATGCCGCCATCAACATCTACAGCCTGCCGGGCCTGGTGTTCGTGCTGGGAATCTTCTACGCCCCGTACGCCTTCCTGCTGCTGCACAGCTCGCTGTCGATGATGAACGCCGACCTCGAAGAGGCTGCCACCGTCCATGGGGCTCCGCTGCGCACCATGCTGCGGACCGTCACCCTGCCCCTGGCCCTGCCGGCCATCCTGGGCTCCGCCGTCCTGGTCTTCGCGCTGACGATGGAGAACTTCCCGGTGGCCCAGGTCATCGGCAACCCCGCCGGCGTGGACACGCTGCCCACCTACATCTACCGCCTGATGAGCGCAACCCCGGCCAAGAGCAACCAGGCCGCCAGCGTCGCCGTCATCCTGACCGTTGCGCTGATGGCCGTGACCCTCATCCAGCAGCGCATCATCAACAAGCGCAAATTCACCACCATGACCGGCAAGGGCAACCGTCCCCGGCAGGTGCCGCTCCGCAAGATGCGCTGGCCCTTCACCATCGTCGCCCTGGCCTACTTCGCGGTGTCCGTCGTCCTGCCCATGCTCGCCCTGTTCGCCGCGTCCATGCAGGCCACCCCGTTCGTGTCCTCGATGTCGCAGCTGCTTGAAGCGAATGCCCTCAGCTTCGCCAAGCTGATCGAGGTCCTGGGCTCCAACGACTTCCAGCTCGCCCTCAAGAACAGCGTCCTGGTGGCCCTGATCGCAGCCTTCGCCGGCACCACCCTCAGCTTCATCGCCTCCTACATCCGGTACCGCACCAAGTCCAAGGTGGGGCGCCTGATCGAACTGGTCGCCATGACCCCCCTGGCCGTCCCCGCCATCGTCATGGGCATCGGACTGCTCTGGACCTGGCTGCTGCTGCCGCTGCCCATCTACGGCACCCTGGCGATCCTCGCCGTCGCCTGCGTGGCAGTGTTCATGCCCCAGGGCTACCGCGGAGTCTCCGCCTCGATGCTCCAGATGGACCAGGACCTCGAGGACAGCGCGGTGATGCTTGGCGCCGGCCGGACCAGGTCCGTCCTGGACGTCACCCTGCCCCTGATGCGCGTGGGCATCATGTCCTCGTTCCTGCTGTTCCTCATGCTCTCCATGCGTGAGCTCAGCGCCTCCATCTTCCTCTTCACCTCGAACACCCGGATCCTGTCCATCCTCGTGTTCGACAACTTCGACAACGGCCAGAGCCAGGCAGCTGCCGCCGTCAGCGTCCTGTACTGCCTCGTCATCGGAATCCTCGCCGTCATCGCCCAAAAAGTCGGCGGCGAACGCAAGACCAAGAACTAACCTTCCACCCCACCTTGAAAGGGACACCCACAATGAAGTTAGCGTCCAAACTCCCCGCCCTCACCGCCGCCGGAGTGATCCTGGCCCTCAGCCTGGCCGGGTGCGGCAGTGCCGCCCAGAGCGCCGGCGTCGTCACGGCCACCGCGGCCGTGAACACCGACAACGGACTGGTGATCAACGGCGAATCCATCGCGGACAAGGCCACCTACGAGAAGGCCAAGACCCAGACCCTGTCCCTCTACTCCGGCTACACCGATTCCTCCGAAAGCGCCCTGGTGGACGCCTTCACCAAGGACACCGGCATCAAGGTCAACGTCGTCCGGCTCACCCCGAACAAGCTCTCCGAACGCGTACTGTCCGAACAGGGCGCCGGCAAGCTCAGCGCCGACGTCATCCGCACGTCCGACTACCGGATCGCCAAGTCCATGGAGGACGCCAAGGTCTGGAAGGCCTATGACGTTCCCGGCGCCTCCGCCCTCAAGGACGTTTCCGTGGACGGCGGCCAGTTCACCCGCATGTTCAACTCCGTCTACACCCTGGGCTACAACACCCAGCTGGTGAAGGAAGCCGATGCCCCCAAGTCCTGGGCGGATGCCGTCGGCGGCAAGTGGCAGGGCAAGATCGGCATCGTCCAGGGCGGTTCGGGCGGCAGCACCGCGGCGCTGAACAGGTTCATGGAAACCAAGATGGGCGGCGACTACTTCGCCAAGTACGCGGCGCAGAAGCCCAAGATCTACGACTCCCTGGGCGCTGAAGCCACCGCCTTGGCCCGCGGTGAAGTCGCTGTCGGCACGGTCACCATCAGCGGTACCAACATCTCGGCTGTCCAGGACAAGGCTCCGGTCAAGTTCATTGTCCCCGAGGAAGGACTGGTCTCCTACGACTACTACCTGGGCATGACGGGCACCGCGACGAACGTGGAAGCCGCCAAGGTCTTCATGAACTACAACCTCTCCAAGCAGGGCCAGCAGGTCTTCGCGCAGATCGGTGAATACCCGGTCCGCACCGACGTGGCACCGCCCACCATCATGGGCGTGACCCTCCCCGCAGTCGACTCCGGCAAGGTGTACCGCATGCAGAACACCGACGCCGTGACCTACGGCAAGGACGATCTTGCCAAGTGGAACCAGGTGTTCGGCTACACCAAGTAACCCTGTAGTTCCATACCTGGGGACCCGGCCACCGCCGGGTCCCCAGTGCCGTTAACCCACCCTTCAGGAGCCCCTGTGACCGCCCCGGAACTTCCGCTGCCCCGGAACACCTCGTCCCTGCTGGTCCTGCAGGACGGCAGGACCGTCGTCGAACTCGGCGACACCACCCGCGCCAGCTACGTCGCCTCGGTGCGCAAAAGCCTGCTCTCGATCCTGTTCGGCATCCAGGTGGCAGCCGGCACGGTCAGCCTGGATGACACGCTGGGCGCGCTAGGGATCGATGACACCGGCGGCCTGCTGCCCCTCGAGAAGACGGCGCGGCTCCGTGACCTCCTGACCTCGCGGTCGGGGGTCTACCATCCGCCCTCCAGTCCGGGCAGTGACGAGGATGCTTTCCCTCCCCGCGGCACCAAAGCGCCGGGTCAGTACTTCGTCTACAACAACTGGGATTTCAACGCCGCCGGCGCGATCTTCGAGAAGGCCGGCGGCCTGACGGTGTTTGACGCGTTCGAGAAGTATCTGGCCGGTCCGCTGGGATTCGACGACTACGACCCCACACGCCAGCGCATGCTCGGGGACGCCCAAAAGTCCGCCTTCCCGGCCTACCACCTCTTCCTCTCCGCCCGGGACCTGGCCAAGATCGGGCTGCTGATGGCTGCCGGCGGGCAGTGGGAGGGCCGGCAGCTAGTCCCCCCGGAGTGGGCCAGGGACAGCGTGGCCACCCAGGTCAGGCGCGCCGACATGTCACCGGCCACCGGTTTTGGCACCTGCGACTACGGCTACCTGTGGTGGCTGCCCCGGGAGCCGGGCCCGCAGTGGGAGGGGTCATTCCTGGCTGCGGGCAACTACGGCCAGTTCCTGCTGGTCCTGCCGGCAATCCGCAGCGTCATTGTGCACCGGCGCTTCGTCAGCGACAGCTTCGCCATCGCCCGGAACACCCGTACGGCGGGCTCGACGGCGTCCCCGGCTCCGGTGACCCACGCCGAATTCATGGAGCTTGCCCGTGCGTTGGTTGCCGGCCCACTGGCCCGGTAGGCGTCAACGGGGAGGTAAGCGCACGACGGCGGCACCCTCCTGTGTCAGGACGCCGCGCCCTTGGCGATGGACCGGAACACCTTGGTTGCCTGCTGCGCCGCGGGGCTGAGCCGCCGGTTTTCAAGGTGGGCCAGGAGGATACGGCGCTTCGGGGACCCGGCGAGGGGGACCGCCACGACGTCGGGGCGCAGGGCCGTCAGGGCCAGCCGGGGCGCCAGGGCAATCCCGATGCCGGCGGCCACCATGCCTTGTGTCTCCTGGTAATCGTTGGCAGCGAACGCGATCCGCGGCTCAAACCCGGCGTCACGGCATACCCGGCTGAGGACGTCGGCCACGGGGTGCTCGTCGCGCACCACCCATTCCTGGTCGCTCAAGGCGCCAATGCGGACCGAGCCCAGTTTCGCAATGGGGTGCTCCCGCGGTACCAGCAGCACGGTGGGATCGTTCGTCAGCCTGACCAGGGCCAGGTCGGGATCCTCGATCTGCTGCCAGGGATAGTCCCACAGGAGCGTCAGTTCGATTTCCCGCCGCCGCAACCGTTCCAGCAGGCCGTCCCGGCGGGCGCTGACCACCGTCACTGCCACCTCGGGGTGGCGGGCGCGGAACGCCAGCACCACGTCCGGCATCAGGGAGGCCCCGCCAGTGGGAAAGGTTCCAAGCCGGAGCTGGCCGCGCCGAAGGCCCGCGAACTCCCCCATTTCGGCGCGGGCAGCTTCCACGGTCCTATCGATGTCGTCCGCGTAGTGCAGCAGGGCATGCCCCGCTTCGGTCAGGACCACACCCCGGGGATGGCGCTCTATGAGGACCACGCCCATCTCCTGCTCGAGTTTCGCGATCTGCTGCGAGACCGCGGAGGTAGTGAAGGAAAGGGCGGCCGCGGCGGACGTCAGGGAGCCGGAACGGCCCACCTCGCGGAGCACGTGGAGCCGGTGGAGATCGAGGATTGCCATGCACTGAGTTTAGCAAAAGTAGATAGTCGTCCATTTATTTGCGATTGTGCTGAAGGCTCGCATCCCGGATCGTAGAAGTACAAGGTGCTGTGAAGTAGAGCACCTGCAAGTTACGAGGGAGAAATACAGTGGGACTCAAAGGACATTGGTACCGGGGCGGCACCAGCAAGTGCTGGCTCTTCGATGCCAGGGACGTGGCCCTCCACGCCCCCACCCGCGAGGAAATCCCCGCACTGCTGTCAGCCGCTTTCGGCGCAGCGGATGCGCGGCAGCTGGACGGCGTCGGCGGCGGAACGTCCACCACGTCGAAGGCTGCAGTCATCTGGGCAACACCGGGTGCCGAGGCAGACCTCGACTACCTTTTCGCCCAGGTGGGAATCGGTGACCCCACCGTGGAGCTCGGTTCCAACTGCGGCAACTGCGCCACCGCGATTGCCCTGTTCGCAGTCCAGACGGGCATCGTTCCCGCCCGGGACGGCATGACCAAGGTCCGCATGCGCCACGTCACCGCCGGCGCGGTGCTGAGCGGATCGGTTCCCACTCCCGGCGGCCACATTCCCAAGTCCGGCCTGGCCCGGGTTCCGGGCAGCAGCGCCGCCGGCGTTCCCATCAGCCTCTCGTTCCACGGCCCCTGGGGCCAGAACACCGGCGCACTGCTGCCTACCGGCAACACGGTGGACCAGCTCCAGGTCAACGGCCGGACCGTGGCCGCAACGATGGTGGACGCCGGCGCCCCTGCCGTGCTCCTCGCAGCCGACCAGGCCGGCGTCGACCTTTCCTCAATGACGGACAACCTCGCCGCCCAACTGCCGGACCTCATCGCGGCACGGGCATCGGCCGGCCTCATCATGGGGCTCCGGAAGCCTGAGGATCCGCCGCAGAACGCTGTACCGAAAGTCGGGGTTGTGGCGCCTGCCGGCGACTACACCGCCGCGGACGGAACAACCGTTACTGCCGGCAGCCACGACGTGCGGGTGCGGATGCTGTCCATGCTCGCACCCCACCCGGCCATCGGCCTGACCTCGGCCGTGGCAGTTGCCCTGGCTTCCTCGCTGCAGTCATCGGTCGTCGCCACCGCAGCGGGCCAATCGCCCTCCACCGGCACCGGAACCCCGCGCTTGCTGCGGGTCGGGACGCCCGCCGGCGTGATCACCGCCGAAATCATCACCGATGACACCGGCGCCGTCAGCGAAGTGGCCCTCCACCGGGCAGCCCGCCACATCGCCACCGCAGACATCGACGTGGCCCCCGCCGCCGAGCTGTCCGCCTAAAACCCCCACCTTTTTGCCCCATTATTAAGGGGCCGCACCAAGCAGGAAGTTGTTCAATGAAGATCAAATCCATCCTCGGACACCTGTATGTCCAGGTACTCATCGGAGTCGCCCTCGGCGTCGTTGTCGGCGCACTGTGGCCGGACCTCGGTTCGTCCCTGAAGCCCATCGGCGACGGCTTCGTGAAACTCGTGAAGTTCATGATCGCCCCCATCGTGTTCTGCACCATCGTGGGAGGCATCACCTCCCTGCGGGACACCAAGAAGGTGGGCCCCACCCTGATCCGTTCACTGGGCCTCTTCTACGCACTGACCGCACTCGCCCTGGCCCTGGGCCTGGCCGCGGTAACGCTGTTCCAGCCCGGTGCCGGCATGCACATCGATCCCACGCACCTGGACTCCTCGGTGGCCCAGAAGTACACCACGCAGCTGCCCAGCAGCAACCCCGTGGACTTCATCCTGAGCATCATCCCCACCACCTTCGTTGGCGCCTTCGCCGAGGGTGAAGTCCTGCCCGTGCTGGTCATTGCCCTGCTGTGCGGCTTCGCCTTCAGCAAGCTCGGCGCACCGGGCAAGCTGGCACTGGACGTGGTCAACAGCTTCAACAAGCTGCTCTTCATCATGTTCGGCTACATCATGAAGGTGGCCCCGCTGGGAGCCTTCGGTGCCATGGCCTTCACCGTGGGCAAATACGGCGCCCACTCCATCGGCAACCTCGGCATGCTGATCCTTGCCTTCTACGCCGCCTGCATCGTCTTCGTGGCGGTGGGCCTGGGCATCCTGGCCAAGATGACCGGCTTCAGCCTGTGGCAGATCCTGCGCTACTTCAAGGACGAATTCCTGATCGTCCTGGCCACGTCCTCCAGCGAACCGGTCCTGCCGCGCCTGCTGTCCAAGCTCGAGCGGATCGGCTGCGACCGCAGCGTCGTGGGCCTCGTGGTCCCCACCGGCTACTCCTTCAACCTGACCGGCACGGCCATCTACCTGACCCTGGCTTCCATGTTCATCGCCCAGGCCTGCGACATCCACCTCAGCTGGGGCCAGATCCTGCTGATGCTCGGCATGATGCTGCTGACCTCCAAGGGCGCGGCGGGCGTCACCGGCAGTGGTTTCGTGGCCCTGGTGGCGACCCTGACCGTCATGCCCACCCTGCCCGTGGCCGGCGTGGCCCTCATCGTTGGCATCGACCGCTTCATGAGCGAGGCCCGCGCCCTCACCAGCACGGTCTGCAACATCGTCTCCTGCGTAGCCATCGCCAAGTGGCAGGGCGAGCTGGACATGGCCAAGCTCCGCTCCGAGCTCCAGGCGGGCTTCGTGCCCACCGAGGCGGAAAAGATCCAGCTGGCCGAACCGGCCCTGGCCCACTAACCGGCCGGCAGGCCACCACCCCCCAGTGTTTGCCCGGGATCCCAGCAGGGGTCCCGGGCAAACCCTTGCAAGGGGTGCTACTTCACAATCCCCACGGAAAGGACCCGGAATGAGTGAGCGCCAAACGGAACAGGAAACAGCGGAAGACTGCGACGCAGGCACGTGCTTCTACTGCCAAAGCCCGGAAACCGACTAGCGGCCCGCCCGTCGGGCCGGTGTTCCGCGGCAACGGGCCCTAAACCCACTGCTCCCACACCGTCAGCTGCAGGCTGACGGTCCCGGACGTGCCGGCCGCAACAGCGCCAGCCCCCGCGGAAGGGGCGACGGCGGCACCCGCTGTGCCGGCGTCGTCGTCCGTTCCAGCACAACCAGCTTTCCCAACCAAACCGTTCCGTCCGGCAAGACCAGCCCAGCGCATCAGGTGCGGACCGCCGCAACAGCCACGTCGGCGGTCCGCACCGGCGTTTCCAGCCCGAGGTGATCACGCAGCGTGGTGCCCCGGTACTCCGTGGGGTACACGCCGCGTTCCTGCAGCTCCGGCACCAGGTGGTTCACGATGTCATCCAGCCCGCTGGGGACCAGCCACGGCGAAATGTTGAACCCGTCCACCGCACCCACCCGCGCGTACTCGGCCAGCTGGTCCGCCACCGCCGCGTAGGAGCCGGTGAAGGTGGAATCGATCCGCGCGGTCTTCGAGGTGACGAACTGCCGGATGGACAGCCCCTTGTCCTTGGCCTCGGCCCGCCACTGGTCCGCCAGCTGCCGGGCCTTGGCGCCGTGGAAACCGCTGCCGCGGGTCTCGGACGTTTCCTCCACCACCGGATCGATCTCCGGCAGCGGCCCGTCCGGATCGTAGGCCGAGAGTTCGCGGCCCCAGAACTGCTCCAGGTAGGCGATGGCCTGCTGCGGGCCGATCTGCAGGCTCCGCACCCACTCCTTCTTCTCCGCGGCCTCGGCAGCGGTGGGCGCCAGGATGAACTCGCTGGCCGGCATGATCTGTACTGCATTCGCCCCGCGTCCGGCGGCCACGGACCGCTCCACCAGGTCCTTGCGGAACGCCACGGCGTCCTCGATCTTGGGGTGGGCGGAGAAAATCACATCCGCCTGCCGGGCAGCGAAGTTCCGGCCTTCGGGCGAGTCGCCGGCCTGGAACAGCACCGGCCGGTACTGGGCACTCCGCGGCAGCCGCGGCGTCACGTCCACCGTGTAGTGCCGGCCCTCATGGAGCACCCGGCGGGCCGGGCCGTCCGGCGTCTCCCAGGAATCCCAGATCCGCTTGGCCGTCTCCACGAAAGCTTCTGCATGCCTGTACCGGTCCGCATGGTCCAGGTAGCCGCCGCGGCGGAAGTTCGCCCCGGTCCAGGCGTTGTCCGTGGTCACGATGTTCCACGCCGCGCGGCCGCCGGAGAGCAGGTCCAGTGATGCCAGCCGGTGGGCCAGGTCCGCGGGATCGTTGTATGTGGTGTTCTGGGTGGCCACCAGGCCGATGTTCTTTGTGACGGACGCCAGGGCGGCCAGCATGGTCTGCGCGTCCGGGCGGCCCACCACGTCCAGGGCGTGCGGGCGTCCCAGGTGTTCCCGCAGGCGGAGCCCCTCGCCCAGGAAGAACGCGGCGAACAGCCCGCGCTCGGCGGTCTGGGCGATGCGGCGGAAGGATTCGAAGTCGGTCTGCGACCCGGATTCGGGGGCCTTCCAGATGGTGCCGGAGTTGACGCCCTGGAAGAAGACGCCGAACTGGATCTGGCCGCTCGGAACGAATACCTCGGATTTAGCACGGGTGTGCTGTGTCATGATTTTCCCCTTATTTTCCGGCACCGGCAGGCGCAGCGGCAGTTGCGTAGCGGCTGGCCGGGCGGTCCAGGCCCAGCAGGTCGCGGAAGGTGCCGTCCTGCACCACCGGGCGGAGTGCCCCACGGCGGCGCAGTTCCGGCAATACCCGGCGGCCCAGTTCCTCCAGGTCAACAAAGAGCGACGCCGGGTGCAGCCGCACGCCGTCGGCCTCCTTTAAAAGGTCGGCCAGGAAGTCGGTAAGACCGGGTGCGGAACCTGCGAAAGCCGCCCGGCCTCCGTCGAAGGATGCACCCCGCGCAGCCGCGGCCTGCCCCCGGGCGTCCAGTACGACGTCGAGCTCGGCAACCACTGCAACGCCGGCTCCCACCCTGGCCCGCACATCACGGACCTCGGCAGCGAGCAGTTCCGGCGTCGGGGCGGACACCAGCACGGCGTCCAGGGCGTCCACCGGAATCCCGCCAATCAGCGAAGCAGGGGCCAGCACCGGCAGCTGCCCCTGCAGCGGCCGCGGAATGATGGATGGCCCCTTGACGGAATACCCCGGACCGGGAAAGCCGGCAGGCGTTTGGAAGTCCACATAATGCAGCTTGTCCACGTCGATGTACCGGCCGGTGGCAACGTCCCGGATCACGGCGTCGTCCTCCCAGGAATCCCAGAGCCGGCGGGATACCTCGATGGACGCCGCGGCTTCCTGGCCCAGCGCGGCCCCAGTAACGGAGGGACGTCCGACGGCGGCGGCAGCCTCCGGGGATTCAGCCGCGGAGACGATCCACCCGGCGCGGCCCCCGGAGACGTAGTCCAGGCTGGCGAGCTGCGTGGAGACGTGGAACGGCTCCGTATATACAGTGTCAATTTCGGGGACCAGGGCGATGGTTCGGGAAATGGGCCCGGCGAACGCTGCCCGCTGCAGGGCATTGGCACGCCCCGGTGCGGGCGCGTCGGTGAAGGTGGCGGCGTGGAAGCCCGCGGACTCCGCCGCCAGCACGGCGCGGGTGAGGTCCGCACCGTCCCAGCCGGCGCCGTCGACCTCGATCGCCAGGAAGCCTGGCTGGCTGGTGTGTTCTGCGTTCATGATGCCTTTCCTGCCTGTGACGGAGCGGCCGTGGCGGTTGCCGTGTAGTTTTCCGCTGTGATGGTTTTGGATTCCGGCAGGGCTTCCTCCGACAGGCCCCAGCGTTCCAGGACCTTCCCGTAGGAGCCGTCCCGGATGACCTCGTTCAGCGCTTCGGTGATCACCGGGGCCAGTCCGTTGCCGCGCAGCGTGGTGGCGGCCACCAGGGTCTCGGACGGCCAGCCGGCGTTGACCTTGCCCACCACCTTCAGGTCGTCACGGGTGTTCTCCCGGTACACGGTGGACGGGTAGGGTGCGATGTTCAGGTCCGTGCGGCCGGAGGACAGCGCCAGGATGGTGTCGGCATCGGACGAGTAGTACTGCAGCGTGGCCGGCGCCTTGCCCTTGGCTTCCAGCTCCTTGTTCCAGGCCAGCAGGATCTTTTCCTGGTTGGTGCCGGAGCCCACGGAAATCTTCAGGCCGGAAATGTCGTCCGCGCCCTTGATGTCGTAGGAGGCGGACTTCTTCGCTTCGAACCCCATGTAGGCGGCCCGGTAGCTGGCGAAGTCGAACAGCTTCACCCGGTCCTTGTTCACGCCCACGTTGGAGAACACGGCCTCGAAGTCGCCGGACTGGGTCTTCAGCGGCCAGCTCTCCCAGGACGTGACCTGAACATCCAGCTCCAGGCCCAGCTTGTCCGCCACCAGCTGGGCGATATCCAGCTCGGAGCCAATCGGCGTCTTGTCGTCCGTGGCGTGGAAGGACAGCGGGATGGACCCGGCGGTGGTGGCGACGGTGAGCTTGCCGTCCCTGCCGATCAGTTCCGGGACTTTGGCGGCGAGCGCGGGGTCCTTCTCCGCCCGGATCCGCTGCTGGTCCGGCGAGGTGTTGTACACGACGCCGTTGCGGGCCGCCGTCGTCTGCGCCCCTCCGCTGGGGTTGCCGGCGGCGGACGCGCCGGGGTCCGCGCAGCCGGCGAGCGCGGCTGCGCCAAGGAGCGCGGTGCCAAGGAGGACGACGGCGGGACGCACCGCGGGTGCGCGGCGGCGGCCGCTGGTGGGGAAAGCCATGGGAGTTCCTTAGATGTTGAAGGCCGGTTCGAGCACCTTGGAGAAGAAGCTCCGGGTGCGCGGTTCCTGGGGGTTGCTGAAGATGTCCTGCGGGGTGCCCTGTTCCACGATCTGGCCCTGGTCCATGAACACCACGGTGTCCGCCACGTCGCGGGCGAAGCCCATCTCGTGGGTGACGATGATCAGCGTGGTGCCGGACGTGGCGAGCTCGCGGATGACGTCCAGGACCTCGTTGACCAGCTCCGGGTCGAGGGCGGAGGTGGGCTCGTCGAACAGCAGGATCTTGGGGTCCAGGGCCAGGGCGCGGGCAATCGCCACGCGCTGCTGCTGGCCGCCGGAGAGCTGGCGCGGGTAGGCGTCGGCCCGGTCCTTGAGGCCAACCCGGTCCAGCAGTTCCAGGCCGCGGCGGCGGGCTTCCGCCTTGGAGCGGCGCGCCTTGCCGGGTTGGTGCGCGACGACGGGCGCTTCCGCCACGTTCTCCAGCGCGGTGAGGTGCGGGAACAGGTTGAAGTTCTGGAACACCATGCCGATTTCGGTGCGCTGTTTCAGGATGTCCTTTTCGCGGAGCTCGTGCAGCCGGTCGCCGCGAACCTCGTAGCCCACCAACTGCCCGTCGATGGTGATGTGGCCGCCGTCCACCTTTTCCAGGTGGTTGATGGTGCGCAACAGGGTGGACTTGCCGGATCCGGAGGGGCCCACGATCACGGCCACTCCCCCGGGTTCCACCGTGAGGCTGACGCCTTTGAGGACTTCGGTGGCGCCGAAGGATTTGCGGACGCCGGTGATCTCCACCAGGCCGCGCGTGGCGGCGGGGGCGGTAAGGGTGTCAGTCATCAGGAGTTCCTCCGGGTGGGGGCTGCCGCGTGGGTGGCGAAGAATGTGCGGGCCTTATGCAGGGGCGTCAGCGGCAGGTTCCGCACCGCGCCCTTGGAGTAGTGCCGTTCGATGTAGTACTGGAAGACGCTCAGCACGGAGGTGATCACGATGTACCAGAGGGTGGCCACCAGCAGCAGCGGCAGGACCTGCTGCGTGCGGTTGTAGATGACCTGCACCGTGTAGAACAGTTCGGAGTAGGCCAGGACGTAGACGATCGAGGTGCCCTTGACCAGGCCGATGATCTCGTTGAACGCGGTGGGCAGGATGGCGCGCATGGCCTGCGGCAGCACGATCCGGGTGGAGCGGCGCCACGCGGGGATGCCCAGGGCGGCCGCGGCTTCCAGTTGGCCCTGGTCCACGGAGAGGATGCCGCCGCGGATGATCTCCGCCGAGTACGCGGCCTGGTTCAGGGTGAGCCCCAGCACTGCTGCCGCGAACTGGCTGATCAGTGTGGTCGTCTGGACCTCGAAGAAGCGGACATCGGTGAACGGCATGCCCAGGCTGATCTTCTCGTACAGGTAGCCCAGGTTGTACCAGAGGAGCATCTGCACCAGCAGCGGCGTGGACCGGAAGATCCAGGAGAACGTCCAGGACACCGAGACCAGCAGCGGCGACACGGAGAGCCGCATCAGCGCCAGGACGAAGCCGAGCGCAAATCCCAGGATGCCGGAGATGGCGGTCAGCTTCAGCGTTTCCACCAGGCCGTTGACCACCGAATGCGCGGTGAACCACTGAGCCACCACGCCCCACTCCCAGCGCGGGTTGGTGGCCAGGGACCAGGCCACCGCCAGGACACCGAGCGCCACGACGGCGGTCCCCACCCAGCGCCACGGATGCTTTGCTGCCACCACCCGGTAGGACGAGTAGTCCGGGGCCTGCCGGGGCGCCGCCCTATCTTCTGGCCGTCCGTTTTTCGGTGGCGTTTCCGCCGGCCGTGCCGGCTGCGGCTGTTGTGACTGCGCCACCGTCGTTGCTGCTGAACTCATGTGCCACCTCGCTTCTCGTCGTGGGATTCGGTTGGGCCGTTGGCCTTGCCTGGACCATCCGGCCCAGTGCTGGCTGCAAATCTAGGACCGGCCGAAACGGGCCGGCAAGGCGGCAGGTTGCAATAGTTCACGGGGCTTCGTCCGGCGTCATGAGTCGGTTTTTTGCGTCCCGTAACGCGCCGTGACGCGGAGTTAACAGCCGTGACCAGGCGCTCGACCGCCGTCGTCACGGCTGCCTAGCATGGGCACTCCATCCAGCCCCCGCCGTCAGGAGCACCCATGCCAGCCACCATCCCGGCCATCGTCTTCATTGGCGGCGGACCGCGCACGGCCGGCGTACTGGAACGGATCGCGGCCAACCGGCCGGACGTCTTCGCGGGCCCGCTGCAGATCCATGTGGTGGAACCGCACGTCCCGGGCTCGGGCCGGATCTGGCGGTACGACCAGGACCCCGGCCTCCTGCTGAACTCGATGGCGGCGGACATCACCATGTTCACGGACGCGTCCGTGGACTGCGCCGGCCCGGCGGCACCGGGGCCCGGCCTTTCCGAATGGGCGGCCGGTGTCCTGGATGCTTCCATCATCGACGTGCCGGACTTCCCGCAGCAGCTGTGGGACCAGCTCCGCGCGCTGACCGGCACCACCTTTCCCACCCGCCAGCTGCAGAGCCAGTACCTGGAGTGGTTCTTCCGCCGGGCCGCCAAATCGCTGGGCCGCAGTGTGACGGTCCACCGGACCACCGCCCTCGGCATCGCCGCTGTGGACGGCGGGCATGAGGTGGAGCTGGCCAATGGCCGGACGCTGCACGCGGACATCGTCGTCACCGCCCTGGGGCACACGGACGCCCGCCCTGACGCCGTCTCCGCCGGGTACTCGGACTTCGCCGCCCGGCATGGCGGCTACCACGCGGCACCCAGCTACACCACCGACGTCGACTACTCCCCCATCGCCCCCGGGCAGGACGTGATCGTCGCCGGGATGGGACTGGCGTTCGTTGACCTGCTGGTCCTCCTCATGGAGGGGCGCGGCGGCAGGTTCGAGGAAACGGACGACGGCGGGCTGCGCTACCTTCCGTCCGGACGGGAACCACGGCTGTGGGCAGGGTCGCGCCGCGGGGTGCCGTACCACTCAAAGATTTCCGCCTCCCTGCGCGACCAGGCTCCGGGGCCGCTGCGGTTCTTCACTGCTGCTGCCGTCCAGGAGTTGCTGCAGCAGCACGGCGAGCTGGACTTCCGGCAGCACCTCTGGCCGCTCATCGCCAAGGAAGCCGGGTACTGCTACTACCGGGAACTCCTGACCGGCAGCCCGGAGGGCGCGGCCATGGAATGGGAAGTGTTTGCCGCCCGTTATGCGGAGGTGGACTGGTACAGCGGCGGACGAGCGGACCTCGTGGCGGCTGCCGTGCCGGACCCGGGCCTGCACCTGGACCTGGAACGGCTGGACCGGCCCTTCGATAGTGTCCACTTTGCCGGCCACCAGGAACTGCAGGACGCGGTGGCCCGGTATATCGAGGCCGATCTCTCTTTGCGGGACAGCCCGGACCATCCGGAAACCCTGGCCCTGTTCCTGGCCCTGCTGCACATATACATGGAGGTGGGGCGCGTGGTTCCGGCGGAGCGGCTCAATGCCAGGTCCCAGCAGGCCATCCACGGCTGGTGGCACGGCTTCTTCAGCTTTGTGGACTCCGGTCCGCCGCCGCACCGCCTCCGCCAGATGCTCGCGCTGCACCGGGCCGGGCTGCTGCAGTTCCTGGGCCCCGGCCTGGAGGTCTCCACCGACGACGCCGGCGGCACCTTCCGCGCCACGTCCCCGCAGTCCGGCGTTTCGGTTTCCGCCACCGCGCTGATCGAGGCGCGGCTGCCGTCCGCGTCGGTGGCCCGCTCCCTCAACCCGGTGCTTTCGTCGCTGTATGACGGCGGGCTGGGCAGCGAGCAGCAACTGCTGACCTCGGACGGCATCCACTCCACCGGGAAGCTGCTGGTCTCGTCCGGGCACCACCTGGTGGACGCGGAGGGCCGGGCCCGGGCCACCCTGTTCGGCGTCGGGCCCGGAACGTCCGGCTGGGGCGCCGGCGCCTTCGCCCGGCCCAACACCAACGCGGCGCCCTTCCGGGAAAACGATGCCCTGGCCCGGAGCATCCTCGGTGTTGCCCGGGACGTCGTTTCCCAGGTGTCCGCCACAATGAGTCCAGAACCAGCCGCTCCCGAACCAGCCCCCGCCGGAAAGAACTAGCACCATGACCGCAGAATCCGAGCTCAAGCCCCGCCCCCTCGTTCCCGCCAGGCTCTCGGTCCTCAGCCTGGCCATGCACGATCCGCGGGTCCGGCCGCTCCTGGACGAGCTCGCCGTCGAATATGACACCCGCTACGGGGACCTGTTCGGACGCGGCGCTGCCACGGAGGAACTGACCCGCTACCCCGCGGCCGAATTCGAGGGACCGGACGGCGCGCTCCTGATAGTCCAGGAGGACGGTGAGTCGATCGCCGGCGGCGCGTTCCGCCGGTACAACAGCACCACGGCGGAACTGAAGCGGATCTGGACGCACTCGGCCCACCGCCGTCGTGGTTTAGCCCGGCTGGTACTCGCCGAGCTCGAAGCCCTCGCCGGTGCCCGAGGCTACACCCGGCTCTATCTCACCACCGGGCCGCGCCAGCCGGAAGCCAAGCACCTCTACCTCAGCACCGGATACCAGGCGCAGTTCGACCTGGGGGCAGACCCGGAAACCATCGGGCCGCTGGCCTTCACCAAGGAGCTGCCCACCGTCCCAAGGGACGCCCGGGAGAACTGACCGGCCGGATGCCGCCGCATCCGGGGCCACCGCCGCTAAGCTAGCGCCATGGCCACCAAAACCACCGCAGAGAAGCTTGCCACCATCCAGAAGGGCTACACGCTGGAAGGCGCCACCATCGAGTTGGGAGCCGCCATCATCGATGGTGAACTCCACAAGGACGCGCCGGTGCGGCTGCCGCTGGCCATGATGAACCGGCACGGCCTGGTGGCCGGGGCTACCGGTACCGGCAAGACCGTCACGCTGCACATGATGGCCGAACAGCTGTCCACGGCGGGCGTTCCGGTTTTCCTGGCCGACATCAAAGGCGACCTCTCCGGCCTGGCGACGGCCGCCGCCGGCAGCGACAAACTCAGGGCCCGCACGGACAGCATCGGCCAGGCATGGTCAGGCAAGACGTTCCCCGTGGAGTTCCTGGCACTGGGCGGCGACGGCAACGGCGTCCCGGTCCGCGCCACGGTGACCTCCTTCGGTCCCGTCCTGCTTTCGCGCATCATGGAGCTGAATGAAACGCAGGAATCCAGCCTGCAACTGGTCTTTTACTTCGCGGACAAGAACGGCCTGGAGCTGATCGACCTCAAGGACCTCCGCGCCGTCATCCAGTTCCTCACCTCGGACGAGGGCAAGGACAAGCTGGAGGAACTCGGCGGCCTGTCCAAGGCCACCGCGGGCGTGATCCTGCGGGAGATCGTGAACCTGGAGGCGCAGGGGTTGGAGAAGTTCTTCGGTGAGCCGGAGTTCGATACGGCCGAGCTGCTGCGCACCGCCCCCGACGGGCGCGGCGTGGTTACCTGCCTGGAGCTGCCCACCCTGCAGACCAAGCCCATGCTGTTCTCCACGTTCCTGATGTGGCTGCTGGCAGACCTGTTCGAGGACCTCCCCGAGGCCGGCGACCTGGACAAGCCCAAGCTCGTCTTCTTCCTCGACGAAGCCCACCTGCTGTTCAACGGCGCCAGCAAAGCCTTCCTGGACGCCATCACCACCACCGTCCGGCTGATCCGGTCCAAAGGCGTGGGCATCTTCTTCGTCACGCAGACACCCAAGGATGTCCCCGCCGACGTCCTGGGCCAGCTGGCCAACCGGGTCCAGCACGCCCTGCGCGCCTTCACCCCCGAGGACGCCAAGGCCCTTAAGGCCACCGTTTCCACGTTCCCGGTCAGCGACTACGACCTGGAGGAGACCCTCACCTCGGCGGGCATTGGCGAGGCCGTCATCACCGTCATGAACGAGAAGGGTGCACCCACCCCGGTGGCCCTCACCCGGCTTCGCGCCCCGGAATCCGTCATGGGCCCCAGCGAGGAAGCACTGGTCCGGAGTACGGTGGCCGGCTCCGCCCTGCTCGGTAAGTACGGGACCACGGTGGACAACCCCTCCGCCTACGAGAAGCTCACCGGCAAGGCCGCGGCCCCCACGGGCCCGGCGGCATCCGCCCCTCCTGCCGGGACGTCGGGTGCTCCCGGCGTGTACGACGTGGACGCGGAGGCCCGCCGGATCGAGGAGGAAATCCTGGGCCGGCCCAGCAGCAGGCCCGCCCAGGCTCCGGAACCGCAATACAGTGAGCCCCAATTCGACATACCCGGGGACCCTGAGCCACGCCAGTCCCGGGCCAAAGCACCCCGGACGCGCCAACCGGAGCCCCGCCAGCCGGAGCCGCAAGCCGGCGGCATGATGGGCGACCTTGGCGGCGTGCTCGGCGGTGCGCTGGGCGGCGGGCTGAAGAGCATGGCGCGGTCCGTAGGTACGCAGCTGGGACGCGAACTGCTCCGCGGCGTGTTCGGAACATCGTCCCGGCGGCGTCGCCGCTGACCCAGCCACCAGCGCCCCGGGAGGCTTCCCAAGTCGCCCGTGCGCGTTGTCCCGGCGCGCCGTCGTCGGGCGTTATTGGGGTGTTGCCCGGCAGATTAGGGGGGACACCAACTTTAGTGTGCGTCCGCACTGACGTTACTGTGTAGAACGTGCAGATGAGTCAAGCGTTGGTGAGGATCGCAGCCGGATGGCTGCTGGGCCTCATGCTTGCCGTTGCCGGAGCCGTGGTGGCCATCAATGTCGTGAACAATACCGTGGCCAGCCCGCAGCAGCCCGTCAGGGAATACCTGGACGCACTGAAGAGCGGGGACGGCGGGCGCGCGCTGGGGATTTTGCGGGCCGCTGTGCCGCCCAGCAACGCCGCCATGCTCGATGGTCCCGGGCTGCAGACGTCCGCGTCCCGCGTCACGAATGTGAATATCGGCGATCCCGAGGAACGCCCGGGGAACCAGGTCATGGTCCCGATGGAATACACCATTGACGGCAGCCGGCTGCACTCGGAATTCCTGCTGCAGAAGACCGGTACCGAGTGGCTGTTCTTCAACACCTGGGCCTTCGTCCCGTCGCGGCTGCCCACTGTCGATATCACCGTGGTCAACGGCAATGAGGCAGTGGTGAACGGCGTCCCGGTGAACATGCCCAACGGCCGGAATTCCTTCGCTGTCTTCTATCCGGGCGAGTACGAGGCTTCCCTTAACGGGCAGTACTTCTCAGCCCCCGCTACGCGTGCCACGGTGACGGCCAAGGACGCCCCGGTGGCGCCGCTGAACCTGCTGACCCAGGCCACGGACAAGCTGAAGAACGATGTTGCGGCCAAGGTCAGGGAATTCCTGGACGGCTGTGCGGCCGAGGCCGTCAAGGAACAGAAGCTCCAGCCGGACTGCCCCTTCTACTACGCCAGCAACAACCGGGTCCAGGACGGCACGATCAAGTGGACCGTCACCGAGTACCCGGGCGTCTCGGTGGAGCCGTTCGACGGCCGGTGGGTGGTGTCCCCGCTGGACGGCAAGGCCAAGGTGGAGGCGCTCCAGCAGAACTCCTTCACCGGCGCCTGGTACCCGCTGGACGCCGAGGTGGACTTCAGCTTCACCACCCGCCTGGACGTCTCCGGTGACACGGTCAAGGTCACCCCGCAGCTGAGCTTCTGAGCCTGCGGCCTTCGCTGCCCCACACTGGCCCAGTTTTGACGCCATTCCGGCCGTATTCTTCACTGTCCTAGACCCAGTCCAGCCGAAAACTGGGCTGTTTTGCGGGCGGCCAACGCAATGAGCCCCGCGCCAGCACCTCCCGGACCTGCGCAAGAACAGATTCAGGCGCATAAACCACGTCATCGTAGAAGAACCTCAGCACCGGCAAACCATGACGGACCGCCTGGTTGTCCCTACGGCGGTCCTTTTTGAATTGCCGGGGTTCAAGGTGGAAGGCGAGCCCATCGATTTCCACGATAAGGAAACCCTCCAGCAGGAAGTCCACCCGGCCGATGCCGTCAATCCACACCTGGGTCTCGGTGGCTATGCCGGCTTCCCTGAACAGCACCCGCGCCAAGGTTTCCAGGAGGGAGTCCGCACCCCGTTCAATCTGGGACAGCACGTTCCGCGCCTTGCCGGCCCGGTTGCCCTTCAGATTGCGGAACAGGAAGGGCAGCTCGATATCCCCACGGTTGTAGGCGCACTCCACCATGACCAGCGCCTCGAGTTCTGGCAGGCACAGTAGCGCGTGAAGCAGGACGTCGGGCAGTGCGGCAAGGGTCCGATGATGGACCGGCTGTGTCAACGGAAGTCGGTGGCTGACACAGCAGGCTGCCCTTCTCCCATTGCTCTGCCAGTAGTGGGGCCGCGGCGGGGGTTGCAGCTGCCAAAGACTGTACTGCGGGGCGGCGGACGCGCAGGTCAGGAGACTTCGGGCTCGCCCTGCGGCCACCACGTCAGCTCCAGCGCCCGCAACAACCAGCAACCCTCGCTCCAGCCGCGCCACCTGCCCACCACGGATTGCGCGTCGGATGTCCGTGTCCGTTGCGCCGGCGGCGATAACGTCCCGCCGCAGCAGCACCCCTCCAGCCGATCTAAGAATTTCTGCAGGTTCCATCACGCCACAATGTCTGCTCCGCGTGGCCGGCGGCAGGCACCCGCGGCGCCATGTGGACAAACAAGCTACCCAGACCAGCCCAGTTTTCGGGTTGCTGGAACAGAACTGGCCCGGTCTTCAGGCTTCAATTGCCTGAAAACCGGGCCAGTTCTGGAGGACCTGCGCCGGTCAGTCCATCCCGCGTAGGTCCAGGACTAGTTCCGTGTCGCCGTCGGCCTGCAGGACCACCGGGATGCCCCAGTCCTGCTGGTAGAGGTGGCAGGCGGCGTGGTCGGGGATCTCGCCGTCCTCGGTCTCGGGGCCGTCGCAGGCCGCGGCGCGGGCGGTAATGTGCAGCACGCCCTCAGGCACGTCCGGGGACAGCTCCAGGGTGCGGAGCAGCCCCACCGAGGTGCCGCCGCCGGCCACCAGCAGTTCCGGCGGCGTGGAGGAGATCTTCAGCTGCGTCGGATCGCCCCAGCGGTCATCGAGCTTCTGCCCGGTGGGTGCGGTGAAGCGGACGGTCAGGTCCAGGGCGCCGGGGGCCACTGGGCTCTTGGGCCGCTGGGTCTGGGAGGCGCCCTCATCCACCTGCTGCGCTTCCTTGGGGATGGGCACGTACACCAGCTGGTGTTTGTTGGCTTCGACCACCACCAGCAGGGGCTCGGAGCCGGCGGACTGGGTGTGGTCCACGATCACGTCGGACGGCTCGGCAAGTCCGCGGGCCAGCGTGGACACGGTGCCGTTGGCGGGGTCGTAGCGGCGTACCGCCCCGTTGTAGGTGTCCGCGATCGCCACGGAGCCGTCGGGCAGGACGGTCACACCGAGCGGGTGCTGCAGCCGTGCTTCGGCGGCGGGGCCGTCGCGGAAGCCGAAGTCGAACAGGCCCTTGCCAACGGCGGACTCCACCGTGATGGCGGCGTCGGCGGCGATGACCAGCTTGCGGAGCGCCGAGGTCTCGGAATCCGCCACCCAGATATTGCCATCGGCATCTTCGGCCAAGCCGGAGGACTGGGCGAACCAGGACTCGTGCGCTGGACCGTCGAGCAGCCCTTCAAGGCCGTTGCCGGCGATGATCGACACGGCGCCGGTGACGGGGTCGAAGCTGAAGATCTGGTGCGTGCCGGCCATGGCCACCACTACCGCATTGAGCTTTCGCGACCATACAACGTCCCACGGCGAGCTCAACGCAACATCCAGGGGGTCGGTGCCCAGCGAGCCGCTGAAGCCGGCGCCGTCCTCGTCCACGCGTGCGGGCCCGGTTTCCAGCAGCCGCTGGATGCCGTTGCCGGCCAGGGTGGAGGCCTTGCCGTCCGTGAGCGAGAGTCCACGCAGGCGGTGGTTGACCGAGTCGGCAATCACGACGTCGTAGCCCGCCTTGGATGCCACGTCTTCCGGGAGCAGGACCAGGCCCTGGGGCTCGTTGAACTGGGCGCTGGCGGTGTCCCCCGCGGCGGCCCCGTCGGCGTAGCCCTTGGTGCCCGAGCCGAAGGTGGCCAGGACGGTTTCGAAGTCGGTGCCGAGTTCCACCAGGCGGTGGTGGCCGGTGTCGGTGACCAGCCAGGACCCCTTGTCGGCAGCAACCGAAGCCGCTGCAGCCGCGGGCGTTCCGCCGTCGGACGTTCCAGCCAAAGCCGTGGATCCGCGGCCCGGCGGGAGGAACAGTGCCTTGCCGGGGAAGCGCAGGGTGCCGGACGTCGCTTCGGGCGCCACATAGGGGCCGGAGCCGCGGTGCAGGGTGCCCTTGGCCTCGTGCTCGGCGATGAGTTCCGGGATCAGCACTGCGAGGCCGTCCGCATGGCCTTCACCGGAAAGGTGGGCCACGATGTAGCCCTCGGGATCGATGACCACCAGGGTGGGCCATGCACGGGCGGTGTACGCCTTCCAGGTGTCCAGCTCGGGATCGTCCAGGACCGGGTGGTGGATCTCGTACCGCTCCACGGCGGCCGCCAGCGCCACCGGGTCCGCCTCGTGCTCGAACTTGGGCGAGTGGACGCCCACGGTGACCAGCACGTCGGAGTACTGCTGCTCCAGCGGCCGCAGCTCATCGAGGACGTGCAGGCAGTTGATGCAGCAGAAGGTCCAGAAGTCGAGCAGCACGATCTTGCCGCGCAGGGCTTCGAGGTCCAGGGACTTGCCCCCGGTGTTCAGCCAGTTGCGGCCCACCAGTTCGGAGGCCCGGACCCGGGCATGCGTGCGTACGGTTTCGCTCATCAGCGTCCTTCCAGCTTGTTGCGTTCAGCCAGCTTGGCGTCGCGTTCGGCCAATTTGGCAAACATATCGTTGTAAGCGGTCAGATCGGCGTCGTTATTCCTGTCGGCTGCCCGGTCCACCCGTTTGGTCTCCCGCTGGTCCGACCTGGACCACATGATGGCGACGCCGATCGCCACCAGCAACGTCGGCACCTCGCCAATGCCCCAGGCCACCGCACCGCCGGCCTGCTGGTCGGCCAGGGCGGACGGCCCCCAGGCACGGCCCAGGTTGCCGAAGTAGTCCGCAGCCATCAGGCCCGTGCCGCCCATGATGGACACACCGAAGAAGGCGTGGAAGCCCATGGTGGCCAGGAGCAGGAGCAGCCGCATGGGGTACGGGGCGCGGCGCGGCAGCGGGTCGGTGCCGATCATGCTCAGCACGAAAATGTAGCCGGTCAGCAGGAAGTGCAGGTTCATCAGTTCGTGGCCCACATGGTCGCGCATGGCGAAGCCGAACAGGTCCGAGTAGTAGAACAGGATGATGGAGCCGGCGAAGTTTGCCGCGGCGAACAGCGGGTGGGTGACCAGTTGGGAGAACTTCGAGTGCACAAAGACCAGCAGCCACTCGCGGGCACCGCGTGAGCCGTCGCCGCGGGCGGGCAGGGCGCGCAGGGCCAGCGTTACCGGAGCGCCGAGCACCAGGAAGATCGGGGCCACCATGGTCAGCGCCATGTGGTCCATCATGTGCGCGGAAAACAGGATGCGCCCGTAGACCGACGGCGGCCCGGACGTGATGTACGTCAGCACCACCAGGCCGATGACCCAGTTGACGGACCGGAACCACTGCCAGGAGTCCCCCCGGCGGCGGATCTTGGCAACCCCCAGGATGTAGGCGACCAGGCCGAAGAGGGCCACGCCCACCCAGATCCAGTCCAGGCGCCACTCAGTGAGCCAACGTTGGGGGGTGAGTTCGGGGGGCAGCTCGTAGCCGCTGAGGATGAAGGCGGGTGAGGCGTTGGGTGCCAGCTCCGTGGGCTGCGGCGGGGCTGAGCGGCCCAGGGCCACGGCGATGCCCGAGGTGGCCCCCATGACCAGCAGCTCCGCCAGGATCAACTGCCACAGCACGCGCCGTGAGGACATGGTGGCCCCCTTGCGGCCCAGCTGCGGGATGACCCACTGCCGGTGCATGAAGCCGATGCCGCCCAGCACCACTGCGCCCGCGGTCTTTGCCAGGATCAGCTGCCCGTAGGAAGAGCCGAAGAGATCGGCCCAGCTGGTGACGCGGATGCTGGCGTTGATGATCCCGGAGCCGAAGACCAGGACAAAGGCGAAGCCTGCCAGGGTGGAGAACCGCTTAAGCGTGGGTTCGGTGATGTCAGAGGCTGCCCCGGCTTTGGGCCCCGTCAGGATTCCGGACAGGAGAGCCAGGATGATGATGCCGCCCACCCATGTGCTGACGCCGAGCAGGTGCAGGCCGAGCGAGTTGATGGCGCCCTCGTGGTCCGACGAGCTGGAGGAGTGACCGATCAGGGCCGTCGGGACCAGGCCGATGAGGGCCAGGATCAGGGTGAGTGCCAGGCCACCGAGGGACCGGACGCCGAAGAGTGCCGTGGTCACTATCGCGGCGATGATGGTGACGGCGAGCCAGGCCCGGCCTGTATCGATGTCCGTCATGAAGTACACCAGGGCCTGCGTGAAGGCGGGATCGCCGGACAGCCCCTGCCCGGCCACGTCGGCGTAGGTGAGCACCAGGACCGCGATGGCGGATAAGGTCCACACCGCGCCCGCAACGGCCGCCACAGCGAGCACGCGGGTGAAGGCAGGATGCTCGGGTCCCCCGCTGCCCGCGGATGCTTCCCGGTCCCGCCCGCGTGCGTTGAGGTTCCTGGGCAGGATGCCGACGGCGAACACCAGGCCGCCGACGACGGTCGCCAGGGATACGTTGTGGACGGCCTTGCTGATGGGCAGACCCCAACGGACCAGGGCGCCCGGATCAGCGACGCTGCGGGCGGCTGCCGCACCTGAGAAGATCAGCGCCGCTGCAAGGCCCAGGAAGAGTGCTGCCAGGCCCGCCAGTTGCCAGGGAACCGGGATGCCCCGGGTTCCGGCGTCCCCGACCGCAGCTCCCTTGCCAGGGCTGGAGTGCGGTGGGGTGGAACGTGGTTTTGCGGCAGAAGACACCATCCCATTGTCCGCTACGGCCGCCCGGGCGGCGAATCCGGGTTAAACGCCAAGGAGCGGCAACCCGTGGGGTTGCCGCTCCTGTTCCAGCCGGCTGCACGCCGGCTGGGAATAAGCTCTACTTCTTGGAGACAGCAGCCTTCAGCTTGGAGCCGGCGGTCAGCTTGACGCTGTGGCCTGCTGCAATCTGGATGGTCTCGCCGGTCTGCGGGTTGCGGCCGGTGCGGGCTGCACGGTCGGTACGCTCGACAGCGAGCCAGCCCGGGATGGTGATCTTTTCGCCGGCGGCGACGGACGTCTCGAAAACCTCGAACAGTGCGTCGAGGACGGAGTTGACGGCAGCCTGGCTGGTGCCGGCCTTGCCAGCTACCTCTGCAACAAGTTCACTACGGTTCTTAGCCATTGATGTCCTCCTGGACGGTTCTGATTCTGGAGCCTGCACGCGGCATGCGCGCAGGCCACTGTTCGAAAACTTACCAGCTTGGGCGGTCGCGGGCCGCAAATTCCGCGTGTTTCCGCCATTTTTTGAGGTTAATCACCGATTCTTCGGCCGTTTTCACCCTCGTCAACGCATCACGGGCACCAGCAGCACCGCGGTCCATGCTCGGCTGGCAGCTAAGTACGACGGCGGCCGGCACATCCCAGCCACCGCCCGCCATTATGCGTAGCCAGAAGGCCCGCAGTGCGGTGTTTTGTTTGTTAAATGTGGGAGGCCCCAACCGTGTGGTTGGGGCCTCGACCATGTAATGATGTTCCGGCGGTGACCTACTCTCCCACACCCTCCCGGGTGCAGTACCATCGGCGCTGTGGGTCTT
>NZ_JBFTLY010000013.1:0-114310 GCF_056396685.1 Pseudarthrobacter sp. 05T312 | reverse complement strand
ATAATTCAACCGCCCCACAGCATTCTTCGACTTCGAAACAACCCACACACCACCATCGTTCAACTCCACCTCAGTGGTCTTAAACCCCGGATACAACACAGCACCCGTCACCACCACAGCCACCACAGCACCAAACGCCGTACCAGTGAACCAGCGGGAGCGCGGCAGGCGGCGCCATCGGGGCGCGGCGGAAGCAGGGATCTGGGCGCGCGTTTGTCCGCGACGTTTCATGTGTGGAAGTCCCCCGGTAGATCTAGGCTTCGTGCCTGCAGCCGGCGTCAGAGGACCCCGGGCACCACAACGATACCGCTATACGCCAACAAGTGGATAAATTCTTTTCAGTCCGGCCAGGTCTGTCCGGGACCCGGAGCTTCCGGAGCTTAGTCCAGGACCAGGCCCTTGCCGCGGCCGCGGGTCAGGCGGACGGGATTGATTTCGCCAAAGCCGCGCACGTTCTCCGGGTCCTGCGGAATCAGGACGAACCGTTCGTCATGTTCCAGGGCGGAGGCCGTCATGGAATCCACCAGGACGGTGCCGGGGTCCGCCAGGGTGGTCAGGCGGGCGGCGAGGTTCACGGTGGGACCGTAGATGTCGCCCAGGCGGGACAGGATCCTGCCCCACACCATGGCTACGCGCGCTTCGGGGAGGATCTCGTCCTCGGTGAAGGCTTCGGCCAGCGCCAGCGAAATCTCCGCACCCGCAGCAGGGGTTTCGGCGATGTACAGGACTTCATCGCCAACGGTCTTGACCAGCCTGCCGCCGCCCACGGAGATGATCTCGGCGCACTTGTTCTCGAAGCGCTGGACCAGCCGGGCCAGCGTCTTTTCGTTCATCCGCCGGGACAGGCTGGTGTAGGACACCAGGTCCGCGAACCCGACCGCGCGGGCCAGGGGCAGCGGCGCGTCGTCCTCGTCGCCCTCCCGGCCTTCCTCGCTGGCCTGGAGCCCGGCTTCGGCGCGGACCGCGAGTCGCTGGACGCCGGCGTTGAGCTGGCGGCGCCAGGAGTAGACCAGGACTTCCTCCAGTGCGTCCACCAGGGCGGGAAGTTCGTTGACCAGGCGCTTGCGGGCCACGGCGTCCGTGACGCCCTGCTCGTGCACCATGTCCTCCACCAGCGCTTCGATCTGCCAGACCACCATGCGGTCGGTCATCTGCCCGATGGAGCGGGTCACCGAGATGGCCGCTTCCTCCGTGAGCTTGCCGGCGCGGACCAGGTCCACCACGGTGGAAAGGGCCGCCTGGTCGCGTTCGGTGAAGGCGACGTCCTCGTCGCCGAAGTTGGGGAATCCCAGGGCACGCCAGAGCTTGCGGGCAGAAAGCAGTGAGAGGCCGGCCCCGGCCGCAACTTCACGACGGCGGAGCTTGCGTTCCCCACCCAGCAGCCGGGCTTCGAGCGCCTTCATGGCCAAACGTTCCGCGGACATGGCGCCGGTTGGCGGGTGGCGGTCGACGCCGGGCGGCTCCGCGGCAGCAGCCGGCCCGGTTGCGAAGGGGTCGGCGGAGCCGGCGTCGGACGACGCGTCGAAGGCGCCGGTTTCGATGCTCTCGACGCGTTCCTGCTGGTCCTCATCGGTCATCCCGTCCACCTTCTCTCATGTCGTCCGGAAATGCACCGGCTGGGTAATACGTCGCGCCGGGCTGGGCCCCGCTGTCCTCCGGCAGTTCCCCGATGGCGTCGAGGATAAAGTCGCGGAACCGGGCCACCTCGGGCACGTCGCGAAAGGTCACCATGCCCTGGTGCCCGGTTTCCAAGGATATATTCCCGGAACGCACCAGTCGCTGCAGCAACGATTCATGGACCGTCAGGTTTCGCACCGATGCCAGGTTCACCTGCTGGTCCCGCCGGTTCAACAGTCCGGACCGGGCCACCATCCGCTGGCTGGTCAGCGTATAGCGGGTGCCATGCCACCGGAGAAGCCGGGGCAGGCAATAGCCCAGCCATAAAGCCACCGCCGCGAGCACGCAGGCACCCACCAGCCAGGGCGTCCACTGGCGGCCAAGGGCAGGCGCCACGCGGGCGGGGCCGCCGCGGATAACCCACGCGCTGGCGAAGGCGGCCAGTGCCGGCGCCAGGACGAAGGCTACGGCAGCACCGGCAAGCTTTCGCGGCTGCGGGCGGGTAGTGACGATGACCTGCTCCCCTGGAACAAGGGACCTACGCATAACCACCCTGCTGCGGCGCGTCCGGCGACGACCAGGGCCGCAGGTGCACCACGTCGCCGGCCGTGACCACATGCTCATGCGAGTCCCGGTCCACCACCAGGAGGGAACCGTAGTCATCCAGGCGGGAGGCATGTCCAATGATTTCGTGGTCGCCGGGCAGCTGCGCGCGCACCTGCTTGCCCAGGGTGACCATCACGGCCTCCACGCGTTTGTGCAGCGACGGCCCCCCAGCCATGCCCGCCGTGGGGTCACCGTCGGCATTGCAGAAAGTGCGGTACAGGACGGCGAAGTGGGACAGGTAGCTCTTCAGCAGCGCCGTGCGGTCGGTGGTGGTGGCACCTTCGATGGCCACGGACGTGGCAGTGGGCACCGGAAGTTCCTCTTCGCGCAGGCTGACGTTGAGGCCGGTCCCCAGGATGACGGGGGGCACGCTGCCGTCCACCATCGGACCAAGCTGGGCCAGGATGCCCGCGATCTTCCTGCCGCGGACCAGGACGTCGTTGGGCCATTTGAGCTCGGCCGGAATGCCTGCCGTTTCCAGGAGCGTCTCGCGCAGGGCCAGGGCTGCGATAAGGGAAAGCCACGAGTAGCTCTGGGTGGGAAGGGGCCTGCCTTCGGCGTTCACCGGGCGCAGGACCACGGAAACCGACACGGAGCTCAGCGGCGGCGCCTCCCAGCGCCGGTCCAGCCGGCCCCTTGCCGCGGTCTGGTACTCCGCCGTCAGGACGGAGAGGTCAGGCCACGCCGCAGGGTCCACCGTGACGCCGCGCAGCAGGTCGGCGTTGGTGGAGCCGGTGGAGTCCACCACGTCGATCCGCGGTATCCCCGTGGCGGAGAGGAAACGCTGGTCGGCCAGGTCCCCTCGGTTCAGGGGGGTAGCCGGTGCATGTGCGTCATCCATAGCTAGATCCTACCGAGCCGCGCCTGGTCGCACCCAGCCGGCCGCGGTCCCGGAACGGGCGCCGGGGACTGCAGGAGGGCCGACCTAGAGGAAGATGTCCGGGACCAGCCGGTCTTCGGGCGCACCCAGGCTGTAGGGGCGGAAGTCGGTCACGCCGGCGGCGGCCAGGACCTGCTCATCCGTGTAGAAGTTGCCCGACGGCGGCGCACCGGCACCGAGATTGCCGCCGGTCAGGACGGCGTGGGCGGCGTCGGCCATGATCTGCGGGCCGCGCGCGGCCATCACCATGGTTTCGCCGTGGGGCATGTTGCGGATGGCGGCCGTGTCGATCAGGGTGCACGGCCACAGTGAGTTGACCCTGATCCCGTCGGCCTTCAGTTCCTCGGCCAGGCCCAGGGTGGTCAGGCTCATCCCGTATTTGGCCATGGTGTAGGCGAGGTGCTTTCCAGCCCAGGAGGGGTGGAGGTTCAGCGGCGGCGAGAGCGTCAGGATCTGCCCCTGTCCAGAGGCACGGAGCGCCGGGAGCGCCAGCTTGGACAGCAGGAAGGTGCCGCGCACGTTGATGTCCTGCATAAGGTCGTACTTCTTCATCTCCACCTTGTCCGTGGTGGAGAGGTCGATGGCGGAGGCGTTGTTGATGACGATGTCGATGCCGCCGAACCGCTCCACGGCTGCGGCCACGGCGCCGGCCACGTCATCGTCCCGCCGCACGTCACCCACCAGGGGCAACGCCTGGCCTCCGGCCGCCTCCAGCTCCCGGGCCGCGGTGTGGACCGTCCCGGCGAGCTTGGGGTGCGGCTCCCCCGTCTTGGCAAGGAGCACAATGTTGGCGCCATCGCGTGCCGCCCGCAGGGCGATGGCCAGGCCGATCCCGCGGCTGCCGCCGGAGAGCAGGATGGTCCGGCCCGCCAGGGAGCCGGCGGCCCGGTACGGGCTTTCGGAGGCATGCAAAGCATCGTCGCTTGAAGTCATGGGAACACTGTAACCCAAGTAAGTTACTCATGAGTAACATTGTGCAGGGGGTGTTGGAACGGCAGAAAATTGTAGGTTCCCTACAGCCGTTGGCGCCCAAAGCGTCATTAGACTTGCCACCAGGGTTCGTCTTTTGTGTGGATGCTACTTAACGCTCCGCGCAGCCAGACCCGCCAGCCGACAGAATTGACCTGCTACAGAGCCGGAGACACTTGATGAGCCACGATCTGACAACGACAGCGGGAAAGATTGCCGATTTCCGCGACCGCCAGGCGCGCGCCGAACAGCCCTCCGGCCCCGAGGCCATCGAGAAACAACACGCCCGCGGCAAGAACACCGCCCGCGAGCGCATCGCCCTGCTGCTGGACGACGATTCCTTCGTTGAGTTCGACGCCCTGGCCGTGCACCGCTCCAGCGCCTTCGGCATGGAGAAGAAGAAGCCGCTGGGTGACGGCCTGGTCTCCGGCTACGGCACCGTTGACGGCCGGCTGGTGGCGGTCTACAGCCAGGACTTCACCGTCTACGGCGGATCCCTGAGCCAGGTCAACGGCGAAAAGATCGTCAAGGTCCAGGAGTTCGCGCTCCGCAACGGCTGCCCCGTCGTCGGCATCCTGGACGGCGGCGGCGCCCGCATCCAGGAGGGTGTGGCCTCGCTGGCCATGTTCGCGGACATCTTCCGCAACAACGTCCACGCCTCCGGCGTGGTGCCGCAGATCTCGCTCATCATGGGCCCCTCCGCCGGCGGCGCGGCCTACTCCCCGGCCCTCACCGACTACGTGGTGATGGTGGACAAGACCTCGCACATGTTCATCACCGGCCCGGACGTCATCAAGACCGTCACCGGCGAGGACGTGGACATGGAAACGCTCGGCGGTGCCCGGCAGCACAACGCCACCACCGGAACGTCCACCTACCTCGCTTCGGACGAGACCGACGCCATCGAGTTCGTGCGCGAACTGCTGGACTTCCTCCCGTCCAACAACCTGTCCGAGGCGCCCGTCCTGGGGCACCAGCAGGAATTGGAAATCGACGACGACGACCTCGCCCTGGACACGCTGGTTCCGGACTCCGCCAACCAGCCCTACGACATGCGCGCCGTGGTGGAGCAGATCGTGGACGACGGGCATTTCCTGGAGATGCAGGCCCTGTACGCCCCCAACGTGATGATCGGCTACGGCCGCGTGGAGGGCCACACCGTAGGCATCGTGGCCAACCAGCCCCTCCAGTTCGCCGGCACCCTGGACATCGCCGCCTCGGAAAAAGCGGCCCGCTTCGTGCGCCACTGCGACGCCTTCAACATCCCCATCGTCACCCTGGTGGATGTCCCCGGGTTCCTTCCGGGCAAGGACCAGGAGTTCCAGGGAATCATCCGCCGCGGCGCCAAACTCCTCTACGCCTATGCCGAGGCCACCGTCCCCAAGCTCACCGTCATCACCCGCAAGGCCTACGGCGGCGCCTACATCGTCATGGGCTCCAAGAAGCTCGGCGCCGACCTGAACCTGGCCTGGCCCACGGCCCAGATCGGCGTGATGGGCGCCCAGGGTGCCGTGAACATCCTTTACCGCCGCGACCTCGCAGCGGTCGCCGAGGACGGCGGCGACGTTGAGGCCCGCCGCGCCCAGGTCATCCAGCAGTACGAGGAAGAACTCCTCAACCCCTACCAGGCAGCCGAGCTTGGCTACGTGGACGCCGTCATCGCCCCCTCGGACACCCGCATCCAGATCATCAAGGGACTGCGCGCCCTGCGTGACAAACGCGCCAGCCTTCCCGCCAAGAAGCATGGGAACATCCCGCTGTGATCAGCACCCCAGGGGCGCCTGAGCCCGCCGAAGCCCCGGAACCCCAGGCCGCGCCGCTGTTCTCTGTTGTCAAAGGACAGCCGAACGACGAGGAACTCGCCGCGCTGGCCGCCGTCGTGCTTTCCCTCGGCGGGGAAACCGCGGCCCCGGCAAAGACCACCAGCGTGCGGCACTGGGTCCGGAGGCAGCAGCTTCGGCTCGCGCCCACGCCGGGCCCGGGTGCCTGGAAGCGCAGCCGGGGCTGACGGCTTCCACATCCTGTCCATGTGGCCGGGTAGGCTCGGGATGTGACTACCGACACTGCACCCGCCGCGCGCCCGCATACCCGGATCGACGACGTCGCTGACAACTACACCGACACCCTGATCAGGCTCAATCCGACCTTTGCCACCACCCTTGGCCTGCCGGGACATGAGACGGAATACCAGGACTTCTCCCCTGCCGGCATCGCCGGGTTCGCCGAGGCGGCAAGGCATGCCCTCGTCTCGCTGGAAGGCCTGGAGCCGGAGGACGACGTGGACGCCGTCACCCTGGACGCCATGCAGGAGCGGCTGGGCCTGCAGCTCCTGATCCATGCTTCCGGGTGGGAGTATGCGGACCTGAACAACATTGCCTCACCGGCCCAGGACATCCGCGCCATCTTCGACCTCATGCCCACTGAAACCGAACAGGACTGGGAGCACATCGCCGGGCGCGCACACAACGTGCCGGCGGCCATCAGCGGCTACACCGAGTCCCTGCGCCTGGCCAGGGATGCGGGCAAGGTCGCCGCCGCCCGCCAGGTGCGCATCGTCATTGAACAGGTGGCCAAGTACGCCGCCGGGGACGGCTTCTTCGCAAAGCTGGCCGCGGGTGCCGCCACGGATGCGGGGCCGCTGCCCACGGCCCTGCAGGAGAAGCTCGACGCCGGAGCTGCCGCCGCCCGCCAGGCCTACGCCGGCCTGGCGGAATTCCTGCGCACCGAACTGCTGCCCGCCGCTCCCGAAAAGGATGCCGTGGGCCGGGCCCGCTACGCACTGGCTTCCCGGTCCTTCCTGGGCGCAGAGGTGGACCTGGAGGAAACGTACGCGTGGGGCGTCCAGGAACTCGACCGACTGATCGCGGAGCAGGAACAGGTCGCAGCCGCCATCAAGGCAGGCGCCTCCATTGCCGAAGCCAAGGAAATCCTCGACAACGACCCCGCACGGCAGCTGAAAGGCACCGAGGCGCTGCGGGAATGGATGCAGGACCTCTCCGACAAGGCCGTGGCCGAACTCGCTGGCGTGCACTTCGACATCCCCGATGTCATGAAGAGGCTTGAGTGCCGAATCGCCCCCACCGACGAAGGCGGCATCTACTACACCGGCCCATCCGACGACTTCAGCCGCCCCGGCCGCATGTGGTGGTCAGTCCCCGCAGGCGAGGACACCTTCACCACCTGGGCCGAAACCACCACCGTGTACCACGAGGGCGTCCCGGGCCACCACCTCCAGGTGGCCACTGCCACCTACCGGCGCGAGCTGCTCAACAAATGGCGCCGGAACGTCTGTTGGACCTCCGGCCACGGCGAAGGCTGGGCCCTGTACGCCGAGAAACTCATGCAGGAACTGGGCTACCTGAAAGACCCTGGCGACCACATGGGCATGCTGGACATGCAGCGCATGCGGGCAGCGCGCGTGGTCTTCGATATCGGGGTCCACCTGGAACTCGAGATGCCCGAACGCTGGGGATCCGGCACCTGGACCGCCGACAGGGGCTACGCATTCCTGAAGGAAAACCTCCCCCTCAGCGAAGGCCAGCTCAACTTCGAGTTCACCCGGTACCTCGGCTGGCCGGGACAGGCGCCCTCCTACAAGGTAGGCCAGCGCCTTTGGGAACAGATCCGCGCCGAGCTCGAGGCACGGCCGGGGTTCGACCTCAAGGAGTTCCACACCAAGGCCCTCAACATCGGCTCCGTGGGACTCGACACCCTTCGCCGGGCGCTTCTGGGCTGACAGCCCATCCTCCCGGCCGGATCCCTGGCTGGTGGACCGAGCCCCCGGCATTAGGTGGACAGCGCCCACGGCAATCAATAAGCTTGCTTACTAAATTGCCGTGGCGCGCATCGCCGTATGGACAGGGAGACGACGTTGACCAACCTCCAAGGGACACCGGCCGGGACGGGGGTGCGTGGTGAACTGCGCCAGGACACGACCGTCGGTGGCAAGGACCTCACCAGATGGGACACCCGGACAGGCCGGCACCTGGTCGGAGTGGTCCACCGCATCAGCCAGGTACATGGCCCGCATGGCGCACTGATCCTGACGCTGCTGGTGGGGGCGGTCATTTCCGCCGCCCTGACCGCCGCGTTCAGCGAGGTCTATGAAGCGGTAGTGGCCGCCGACGGGGTGGCCGGACTTGACCATCCGGTATTGGCGGCCAGCAAGGACCTCCGCACCCCTGCCTTGGATGTGGCGGTCACGGCCTTCACCGATGTTGGCGGGACCATCGGGATGCCGGTCCTCGCCGTCGCCATCATGGCGGTGCTCGCGTTGCGGCGCCGCTCCTGGACCCCCGTCATCCTGATCGTCACCGCGGGCCTGGGTTCACTGCTGATGACCATCGCCGGCAAGCGCCTCGTGGGACGCACGCGGCCGGACCTCAGCGACGCCGTACCGCCCTACGAACACTCGGCATCGTTTCCCAGTGGACACTCCCTGAACGCGGTGGTGATTGCAGGCATCGTGGCGTACCTCATCATCCTGCGGCTCCACTCGAACCGCGCCCGCATCCTCACCGCCGCGGCGGCAGCCCTCTTCGCCGTCGCGATCGGCCTGAGCAGGGTCTTCCTGGGCCATCACTGGCTCACCGATGTGCTGGCGGCCTGGGCACTGGGTGCCGCCTGGCTGGCCATCGTGATCACCGCCCACCGGCTCTACCTGACGGTCAGGAAACACCACGAACCACGAGACGTTAAGCACACCCCTGCCGGGAATAAGTAACAAATGCCGCCGTTATCCCTGGTTCTCCGGGGATTTCCGGCCGGGGCCCGCATCCAGTGCACGTAATATTTCTCAATGTTGGTTCGACGTGATATTTAGCAGAGGTCTAGCTTGTTCTGGTGAGCACTCAGACAAGCACCCCCTCCCCCGCAGGGAAGACCGGATTCCAGCTCCCCAAGTGGGCGGGTTCGTTCGGCTTCCAGATCATTGCCGCCCTCGTGGTGGGCCTGGGCCTCGGCCTGCTGGCCAAGTACACCGGCAGCACCAAGACCAGCCCCAACGCCCTCGGCGCCACGCTGCAGACCATCGGCTCAAGCTATGTGTCGCTGCTGCAGACCGCCGTCGTTCCCCTGATCTTCACCGCCGTAGTCAGTTCCATTTCCAACCTGCGCCAGGTGTCCAACGCCGCCCGGCTCGCATGGAACACGCTCCTGTGGTTCGCCATCACATCCCTGATCGCCGTGCTGATCGGCATCGGCCTGGGCGTACTCCTGCAGCCCGGCGCCAACACCGGCATCAACGGAGACGCCAAGTACACCGGCAAGTCCGGTGACTGGTGGGCCTTCCTCGTGGGCCTGTTCCCCAAGAACTTCCTCGGCCTGGGTGCCAGCTCCACTGTCGGCGACTCCGGCGCCGTCACCACCTCCATCAGCTTCAACGTCCTGCAGATCCTCGTCATCGCCATCGCGGTGGGCGTTGCCGCCCTCAAGGTGGGCAAGGCCGCAGAGCCGTTCCTGAACCTCAACGCCTCGGCCCTCGCCGTGATCCAGAAGGTGCTCTGGTGGATCATCCGCATCGCACCGCTGGGCACTGTCGGCCTCATCGGCAATGCCGTGGCCGTCTACGGCTGGGACACCATCGGCTCGCTGGGCAAGTTCACCGTGGCCATCTACGCCGGCCTGGTCCTGGTGCTGTTCGTGGTCTACCCGATCCTGGTCCGCAGCCATGGCCTGTCCGTCAAGCAGTACTTCTCCGGCGTATGGCCCGCAGTGCAGTTGGCCTTCGTTTCCCGCTCCTCGGTGGGAACCCTGCCGCTGACCCAGCGCGTGACTGAACGCAGCCTCGGGGTGCCCCGCGCCTACGCCTCCTTCGCCGTGCCGCTGGGCGCCACCACCAAGATGGACGGCTGCGCTGCCATCTACCCCGCCATCTCGGCGATCTTCGTGGCCCAGTTCTTCGGCATCCACCTGGACTTCAGCCAGTACCTGCTGATCGCACTGGTCTCCGTCCTGGGCTCCGCCGCAACCGCCGGCACCACGGGCGCCGTGGTGATGCTCACCCTGACGCTGTCCACGCTGGGGCTGCCGCTGGCCGGCGTCGGGCTGCTGCTGGCCATCGACCCCATCCTGGACATGGGCCGCACCGCGGTGAACGTGGCAGGACAGGCCCTGGTCCCCACCATCGTGGCCAAGCGCCAGGGCATCCTGGACGAGTCGCTGTACAACGCACCCCGCAACGGCACACCGTTCGTGGATGACAGCGATGCCGCCGCCGGAGGGTCCGCAACGGACGGCACCAGCGCCGGGACCGCATCCCGCGAACTGCAGGATGCCAACGCGTAACGCGCGCCAGCAAAAAGACGTCCCCGGGAGTTTCTCCCGGGGACGTCTTTGCTTAAGGGCTACGCCCCAGGCCGCAACCGGCCTGAAACAGTCAGCGTCCGCCGCCGCCAATCACCCCGTTCTGGACGGCCTTGGTGACGGCGTCGGCTTCAGCCTGCGTCAGCTTGCCGTCCGTCACTGCCTTGTCCAGTCGGGTCTTGAGCTCGGCCGCGTGTTCGGACTGTTCCTCGCTGCGGATCTCCTGGAGGGCTGCCGTCACCTTGGCCTCGTCGATGCCCAGCGAGCCGGCCAGCGATTTGGCGAGGGCGGCCTCGCGGGCGGCGGGGTCCGGCTTCTGGCCGTCGGCCGGCGGCGTGGTGGGCTTGTTGGCTTCGCGGAAGGCCTTCAGTGCGTCGGTCACCTTGGCTTCGTCCACGCCGAGCTTCGCTGCCAGGGCGGATGCCTGCTCCATGCCCTTGCCGTCACGGCCGCCGTGCCTGCCCATGCCGCCGTGGTCAGTGCCGGCGGAGCCATCGGCCGAGGCACTGGCACTTGCACTCGGGGTGGGAGAGGGCGTGGTGGTGGTGGCCGATGCCATGCCGGCCACGCCGATTCCTGCACCGAGCGCCAGCGCCGCGGCTGACAGGCCCAGGGTCATTTTCTTCGTGCGGGTCATTTTCGTTGTCTCCTCATTCGCCGTCGCCTGACGGCTGCTGGTGATACGCCTCGCGGCGGGACATATCCAGCATCGGCCACCAGGTTCAGGAAAGGCTGTCGGAAACCTTTCGTTCTCCTGTGAATCCAGATTCGGCCCCGAAAATAAGTTGCATTCAGTGCAAAGTTGCACGTAGTGTAATTCCGTGCCAGATCCGCTGTCCGCTCCAGAAACCCCGCAGGATGCGGTGCCCGCCGCGCCATCCCGCCGCGAGCTGAACAAGGCCGCCACCCGCCAGGGCATTACCGACGCCGCTCTGGGCCTCCTGCGGTCCAAGGGCCCGGGCAACTTCACGGTGGAGGACATCGCCGACGCCGCGGGAATCTCGCGCCGCACTTTCTTCAATTACTTCGGCAGCACCGACGCCGCCCTGGCCTCCATCGTCCACGGCTTCCTGGACAACGCCATCCAGCAGCTGCGCCTCCGCCCGGCCGAGGAGCCCATGCTGGAGTCGGCCCAGGCCGCTTTGGTGGCCCTGGCCGACCCCAAGGCCATCGCCCCGCTCGCCGAACTGTTCACGCTGACCCAGCAGAGTCCGCTGATGTCCCATACGGAACTGGAGGCGTGGGACCACTGCCGGGCCCAGGTCTTCACCGTGGCCCGTGAACGACTTGCCGGTAGCCCCGGCGAGCGGGACGAGCTGTACGTCCATGCCCTGGCCGGCTCCATCATTTCTTGCGGAAAGGCCGCCATGGAGGTCTGGTTCAGCCGGCGCGGCCCGGACCTTTCACCCGCCTCCCTTGCAGAACTCCGCCAGCTGCTCATCGATGCCATGGGCTTGCTGGGCGCCGGCTTCACCACCACCGCTTTCCCATCCGCCACCCGTTCCTCCTGATCAGATCGGTCCTCCCGCATGGCACTCCTCCTCTACCGCCTCGGCAAGTTCTCCTACCGCCGGCGCTGGCTTGTCATCTCCCTCTGGCTTGCGGTCCTGGTGGCCGTCGGCGGTTCCGCCGCAGCCTTCCACGGCACGCTGTCCAACAACTTCCAGATCCCGGGCACCGAGACGCAGCGGATCGCGGACAAGCTCAAGCAGGATTTGCCCGCAGCCTCGGGCGGAAGCGCCACGATCGTTTTCGAAGCCCCCGACGGCGGATTCACGCCTGAGAGCCGCGCGGCCGTGACGGATGCGCTGAAGAAGCTGCAAGCCCTCCCCGAGGTCCGCGGCACGGTTGATCCGTTCGCCACCCAGGCCCAGGTGGACCAGGCCGGCAAGGCGATCACGGACGGCGAACAGCAGCTGGCGGCCGGCCAGGCACAGCTGGATGCCTCCCGCGCCCAGCTGGAGGCGGGCAAGGCACAGCTGGCAGCGGCTGAACAACAGCTCACCGCCGCCGGCGCGCCCGCAGCAGTAGTCGAGGCCCAGCTGGGCCAGCAGAAGGCAGCGCTGGCTGCCGGCCAGGCCAAGCTCGACGCCGGCGCCCAGGAACTGGAGGCCAACAAGGCGAAGCTGGAACTTGGCAAGCGCCAGGCCCAGGCCGCGTCCGCCATCCGCTTCGTCTCGGAGGACAACAAGGCGGCCGTGGCCCAGGTGCAGTTCAACACCTCCATCAACGGCCTGGCACCAGCGGTCCGCAAGCAGGTACAGGAGATCGCCCACGAGACGTCCTCCGCAGGCGTCCAGGCCTTTGCCAGCAAGGAAATCACCGAGGACATCTCAGCCCTGTTCGGCACAGCGGAAATTGTCGGCATCGCCGTCGCTGCGCTGGTCCTGATCCTCATGCTGGGGACGCTGATCGCGGCCGGACTGCCGCTGCTGATGGCCATCATCGGCGTCGGCGTGGGCGTGGGCATCACGTTCGCACTCTCAGGCCTGTTCGACATGAGCTCCATCTCCCCCATGCTTGCCCTCATGCTGGGCCTGGCCGTCGGCATCGACTACTCGCTGTTCATCGTCAACCGGCACCGGACGCAGCTCCTGGCCGGAATGGACCCTAAGGAGTCCGTGGCCCGGGCAAACGGAACCTCCGGCAACGCGGTGGTCTTCGCCGGGCTCACCGTGATCATCGCCCTTGCAGCCCTGGTGGTCCCCGGGCTGCCGTTCCTCACTGTCATGGGCCTCGCCGCCGCGGGAACCGTGGCGGTGGCGGTCCTGGTCGCCATCACCCTGACCCCCGCCATGCTGTCCCTGATTGGCCGCCGGATCATCTCCAAGCGGGCCTGGGCCAAGTCCGAGGCGCACAACGCCGAACCGGGCCACGAGGCGGCGGATCTTGCCACCGACCGCGAACGAAGCACCCGCGGGTGGGGCGGCCTGGTCACCAAGCACCCCTGGGTTGCGCTCGTCGCCGGCATCCTCCTGCTGGGCACCCTGGCGTTGCCCGCCACACAGCTCCAGCTGGCGCTGCCTGACGGCGGCTCCGAGCCTGTGGAGTCCGAGGCCTACCAGGCCTACGACCTGACGGCACGCAGCTTCGGCGAGGGCGTCACCGGCCCCATTGTGGCCGTGGGCGAGTTCCCCGCGAACCTGGATGCGGCCCAGGCGCAAAAGCTGCAGTACGACATCGCGGACAAGCTCCGTGCCGTGGACAACGTGGTGGCCGCCGTGCCGGTGGCGCTCAGCGAGGACCGCCGGACCGCAGTCTTCCAGGTCATCCCCAAGGAAGGCCCGGCCAGCGCCAGCACGGTGAAGGTGGTCGCCGAACTCCGGGGCCTGAACGGCGAAATCAAGGCCGACTACGACGTTGCCATGGGCCTGACCGGCCAGACGGCCGGCAACGTGGATGTCTCCACCAAGCTCGGTGACGCCCTGCCGCCCTACCTGGCGATCGTCGTCGGACTTTCCCTGGTCCTGCTCCTGCTGGTGTTCCGCTCCATCGTGGTGCCGCTGCTGGCCACGGGCGGCTTCCTGCTGTCCCTGTCGGCGGCCTTCGGCGCCGTCGTGGCTGTCTACCAGTGGGGCTGGCTGGGGAACGTCTTCGACGTGGCCAACCCCGGTGCCGTGCTGAGCTTCCTGCCCATCATCCTGATCGGTGTGCTGTTCGGCCTGGCGATGGACTACCAGGTGTTCATTGCCTCCGGCATGCGCGAGGCCTACATGCACGGGTCAAGCGCCAGGGAAGCGGTGCGGGTGGGCTTCCGGCACGCGGCCGCTGTGGTCACCGCCGCCGCGATCATCATGGTCAGCGTGTTCTCCGGCTTCATCTTCAGCCACCTCACCATGGTCCGGCCGCTGGGCTTCGCGATGGCCTTCGGTGTCCTGTTCGACGCGTTCGTGGTCCGCATGACCATCGTCCCGGCCGTGATGTACCTGCTGGGCGCCAAGTCGTGGTGGCTGCCGCGTTGGCTGGACCGGATCCTGCCGGACGTGGACGTGGAAGGCGCCAAGCTCAGCCGCGGCCAGGGGACGCCGGTGTCCGGCGAACTGGTCCACTAGGCTGAAACCGTGCTCCATCTGATCCTCGCCTCCCAGTCCCCCGCCCGCACCAAGCTCCTGGCCGAGGCCGGCATCCGGCACACCGTGCTGGTTTCCGACGTCGACGAGGCGGCCGTCCAGGAGCGGTACGGCGTGACGGACCCGCACGACACCGCGCTGTTGCTGGCCCGGGCCAAGGCGGAGGCGGTCGCGTCCCTCCCGGAGGCGGAGGGCGCGCTGGTGCTGGGCTGCGATTCCGTGTTCGAGTTCGACGGCGAGGCGCACGGCAAGCCCTACACCGCCGACGTCGCGCGGGAACGGATGCTCCGGATGAGCGGCAGCGCGGGCGTGCTGCACACGGGGCACTGGCTGGTGGACTGCCGGGACACGGACGACGACGGCGGCCGCGGTTCGGGTGCCACGCTCGGGGCGGTCGCCTCCGCCGAGGTTTCCTTCCTGGACATGGCCCCGGAGGAGATTGATGCCTACATCGCCACCGGCGAGCCGCTGCACTGTGCGGGTTCCTTCACCATCGACGGCCTGGGCGGGGCCTTCATCCGGAAGGTCGACGGCGACCCGCACGCCGTCGTCGGACTTTCCGTATCCACCCTGCGCGGCCTGCTTGCCGCCGCCAATGTGCGCATCACTGATCTCTGGCCGCCGAGGTAAAGTCGTCCGTTTTCTGCAGTGGTTGTAGCTTCCCTACAAAGGACGACCGGTTTACACGCGGATTCCGCAAGTAATATCGGCGGAACCTCCAAAACCGCGCTAGGCTCCCTGAAGGAAAGAAGGAGACGCCTTGTCAGCAAATTTGGAGCAGTCCGCAGGAACCACGCAGCCCAGCCTCACAAAGGTGCTGATCGCCAACCGCGGCGAAATCGCCGTGCGGATCATCCGGGCGGCCCGGGACGAGGGCCTCGCCTCCGTAGCCGTCTACGCCGACCCGGACCGCGACGCACTCCACGTCCGGCTCGCTGACGAAGCCTTCGCCTTGGGCGGTGCCACCGCCGCCGAGTCCTACCTGGTGATGGACAAGATCATCGACGCCGCGCGCCAGTCCGGCGCCGACGCCATCCACCCGGGCTACGGATTCCTGGCCGAGAACGCCGAGTTCGCCGCCAAGGTCATTGCCGCAGGCATCACCTGGATTGGCCCCTCCCCGGACGCCATCTCCGCCCTGGGCGACAAGGTCCGCGCCCGGCACATCGCCGAGAAAGTCGGCGCACCCCTGGTCCCCGGCACCGCGGACCCCGTCGAATCAGCCGACGAAGTCCTGGACTTCGTGGACCGGCACGGCCTGCCGGTGGCCATCAAGGCGGCCTTCGGCGGCGGCGGCCGCGGCATCAAGGTGGCCCGCACCCGCGAGGAAATCCCCGAACTCTACGAATCCGCAGTCCGCGAGGCCACGGCCGCCTTCGGCCGCGGCGAATGCTTCATCGAGCGCTTCCTCGACGCCCCCCGGCACGTGGAAACCCAGTGCCTGGCCGACGCCCACGGCAACGTGGTGGTGGTCTCCACCCGCGACTGCTCGCTGCAGCGGCGCAACCAGAAACTCGTGGAGGAAGCTCCGGCGCCGTTCCTCACCGAGGACCAGAACCGCCGGCTCTACGAATCCTCCAAGGCCATCCTGAAGGAGGCCGGCTACCTGGGCGCCGGCACCTGCGAATTCCTGGTGGGCCAGGACGGAACCATTTCCTTCCTCGAGGTCAACACCCGCCTGCAGGTGGAGCACTGTGTTTCCGAGGAAGTCACCGGCATCGACCTGGTCCGCGAGCAGTTCCGTCTTGCCCGCGGCGAGGAGCTTGGCTACGGCGACCCCGAGGTCCGCGGCCACTCCATCGAATTCCGCATCACCGGCGAGGACCCGGGCCGCAACTTCCTGCCCGCCCCGGGCACGCTCCGGGTCCTGAAGAACCCCACCGGTCCCGGGGTCCGCGTGGACTCCGGCGTGGAACAGGGCGACGTGATCAGCGGAAACTTCGACTCCATGCTGTCCAAGCTCATCATCACCGGCGCCAGCCGCCCGCAGGCGCTGCAGCGCGCCCGCCGCGCGCTGGAGGAAATGGTGGTTGAGGGTATCCCCACAGTCATCCCGTTCGACCTCGCAGTGGTCTCGGATCCCGCCTTCGCGCCGGCTGAAGGGCCCTTCAAGGTCCACACCCGCTGGATCGAAACCGAGTTCACCAACAACCTGCCGGCATGGACCCCGGACGCCGCTGCCGACGCCGACGGCTCCGCCGAGGACCGCCAACGCGTGGTGGTGGAAGTGGGCGGCAAGCGCCTCGAAGTAGTGCTTCCCGCATCCCTGGGAACCCTGGGAACGGGATCGTCCGCCGCCGGCAAGCCGGGCAAGTCCAAGAAGCGTTCCCGTTCCGCCGGCCCCACGGCCGCCACGGGCAATGCACTGACCTCCCCCATGCAGGGCACCATCGTGAAGGTGGCCGTGGCGCACGGGGACGTTGTGTCCGAAGGCGACCTGGTGGTGGTCCTTGAGGCCATGAAGATGGAGCAGCCCCTCACCGCGCACCGGTCCGGCACCATCACGGGCCTGACGGCAACGGCCGGCGAAACGGTGTCCGCGGGCGCCATCATCGCCACGATCGAAGACTAGGAAGCCGAATGCTGGCACCAAGTTTCCAGGAAGAAGTGGCCCGCTACCACCAGGCGGTTCCCGAAATCACCCGGGGCAACACCGCCCCGATCAAGGAACTGTACTCCCGGCTGGACGACGTCACCCTGGCCAACCCGTTCGGCGGAATAGCCCGCGGCTGGGCCCAGGTGGAGGCCCGGCTGGACCAGGCGGCGCGGCAGTTCCGCGACGGCGAGATGCTCGGCTTCGATACCGTCACCTCCTACACGGCCCGCGACACCGCCTACCTGGTGGAGACCGAACACTTCCGGGCCCGCCTGGACGGCGCTGCCGCCACGGAGGAGTTCGCGCTCCGCGTGACCAGCATCTTCCGCCGCGAGGAGGGCTACTGGAAGCTGGTGCACCGCCAGGCCGACCCTGCGGCCCGCCCGCAGTCCCGCCGGTCCCTGGCGCAGCCCCCGGCCTGACGCGCCACCCAGCCTGACCGTTTCCGAAACGCCTCCGGCCGTGTGCCGGGCCGGTGCTGGCCGCCGGCGCCGGCAGGATGCAGACTTAGCACATGCTGCCTTTCCTGCTCCTGGCCTCCCGCGCGGAAGACGCCGCCGCCGAGGACGAGTACGCCGCGTACCTGAGGTACGGCGGCCTGGAGGAACGGGAACTGCACCGGATCCGGCTCGAAGCCGCTCCCCTGCCTTCGCTGGACCTCTCCAGGTACTCCGGCGTCATCGTGGGCGGCAGCCCGTTCACGTCCAGCGACCCGCCAGAGCACAAGAGCACGGTTCAGCACCGGGTGGAGCGGGAACTTGCCGCACTCCTGGACCAGCTGGTGGCCCGCGACTTCCCGTTCCTTGGCGCCTGCTACGGAGTCGGTACCCTGGGCAGCCACCAGGGCGCCGTGATCGACCGGACCTACGGCGAGCCCCTCGGCGCGGTGGAGGTGGAACTGACCGATGAGGGACTCCAGGACCCCATCCTGCAGGGCATGCCCCGAACCTTCACGGCACTGACCGGGCACAAGGAAGCCGTCCGCTCGCTCCCCCCGCACGCCGTCCTGCTGGCACGGGCCGCCACCTGCCCGGTCCACATGTTCCGCATCAGGACCAACCTTTATGCCACCCAGTTCCACCCGGAGCTGGACGCGGACGGGTTGGTGACGCGGATCGATATCTACCGGGACGCCGGGTACTTTCCACCGGAATCCGCGGAGGAGCTCATGGCCGCGGCACGGGAATTCACGATCACCGAACCCATGGCGGTGCTGAAGAACTTCGTCGCCCGCTACGCGCGCTGAAAACGGCAATGCCCGGCGTGCCGAAAGGCAGCGCCGGGCATTGGGGCAAACGAAACGTCAGGCGACGTTGTTCTCGTAGTCCACATCGCGGGTTTCGCGGGTGAGGAACAGCGCGATCAGCGTGAGCACTGCCATGGCGGTCAGGTACACACCGACCAGGACGGGGCTGCCCTTGGCCGCTTCCCACAGCGCGACGGCGATGAACGGCGCCACGGCAGCACCCAGGATGCTGGAGAAGTTATAGCTGATGGCCGAGCCGGTGTAGCGGACGTTCGTGGGGAACAGTTCCGGCAGCAGCGCACCCATGGGGCCGAAGGTCAGGCCCATGAGGGAGAACCCGAGGATCAGCAGGCCCATGGTGCCCACGAAGCCGCCGCTGAACAGCGGCACGAACAGCAGGCCGAAGACAAAGATGCCGGCGGTGACGGCCATGAGCATCTTGCGGCGGCCGTACTTTTCGGCCAGCGGCCCGGAGACCAGGGTGAAAATGCCGAAGAACACGACGCCGGCAATCAGCATCCAAAGGAAGTCGTTGCGGGAGTAGCCCAGGCCGGGAACGAACGCGGCGGCTGCGGCCTCGGACATGGGCTTGCCTGCCTTTTCCGCGGCGGCCTGCGCGCCGGCCAGGGTGGGCTTGGTGCCGTAGGTCAGGGTGAACGTGGTCATCAGGTAGAACAGCACATACGTGGCCAGCATGATGAAGGTGCCCAGGATCAGCTGGCGCCAGCTGGACTTGAAGACGCGGCCCAGCGGCAGCTTGGCTACCTCGTTGGATTCCACCACCTTGGTGAAGGCCGGGGTTTCGATCAGCTTGAGCCGGACGTAGAGGCCAAGGATCACCATGGCGGCGCTGAGCAGGAACGGCACCCGCCAGCCCCAGGCCTGGAAAGCTTCCGGGGTCAGGGTGTAGCTCGCCACCAGGAAGATGACGTTGGCGATGATGAAGCCGATCGGGGCTCCCAACTGCGGGAAAGTACCGTAGATGGCGCGCTTGTTGGCGGGGGCGTTCTCGGTGGCCAGCAGGGCTGCACCGCTCCATTCGCCGCCGAGGGCCAGGCCCTGGGCGAAGCGCAGGACCACCAGCATGGCCGGTGCCCAGAACTCCCAGCCCGGAACCAGCGCCGTGGGGAGGCAGCCGATGAGGAAGGTGGCAATGCCCATGGTCAGCAGCGACGCAACAAGGGTTCCCTTGCGGCCGAACTTGTCGCCGAAGTGCCCGAAGACAATCGAGCCGAGCGGGCGGGCAATGAAGGCCACGCCGAAGACGGCAAAGGAGCTCAGCAGCTGGGTGGTTTCGTTCGCGCCCGGGAAGAAGAGCTTCGGGAACACGAGCACGGCGGCCGTGGCATAGACGTAGAAGTCGTAGAACTCCACGGTGGTGCCGATCAGGCTTGCCACGATGACGCGGCCGCGGGAGTTCACCGGCTGGTGCGAACCGGGCACTTTGGTGGTATCGGTGGATGACATGGGTAAACGCTTTCGTGTGACCGGCCGGGCGCAGGCAACGCTGCCTCCCGGCTCGAATAGTTAGAGTTTGATCTTACTTCCCAGCGTCCAGTCAATGGACGAAACGTCCACGATGCGGACCTGTGTTGTGCATCTCATATCGCGGACCCCCGGGACCGCCTCACGCCGTCCGGCGGGCCCGGATAGGCAAAAGTCACAGCGCGTTAACAAACCTCGACCGTCCGCGAAACGCGCCGTCCCTACCTTGGAGGAACAACATCCCCCGAAGGAGGTAACCCGTGACTGTTGACCGCACCGTTGATGCCGTATCCGCCAGCGCACAGCCCGGCCCTACCCGCACCACTGACGCCCCTGCCCTTGAATTCCGCCCCGGCCGCTGGATCGCCAACTGGGATGCCGAGAACAAGGAGCAGTGGGAGGCCGCAGGCCGGGCCATCGCCCGCCGCAACCTGAACTGGTCCATTTTCGCCGAGTTCCTCGGCTTTGTCGTCTGGCAGCTGTGGTCCATCGTGGTGGTCCAGCTCCCCGCCGTAGGCTTTACCTTCTCCACCTCGGAAATCTTCTGGCTCATCTCCATGCCAAGCCTGGTGGGCGCCACCCTCCGCATCCCCTACACCTTCATGGTGCCCCGCTTCGGCGGCCGCAACTGGACCATCGTGTCCGCCCTGCTGCTCCTGATCCCCTCCACCGGGCTGGCCCTCTGCGTCTCGAACCCGGGCACGCCGTTCAGCGTCATGCTCCTGGTGGCTGCCCTGGCCGGGTTCGGCGGCGGCAACTTCGCCAGCTCGATGGCCAACATCACGTTCTTCTACCCGGCCCGGGAAAAAGGCTGGGCGCTGGGCCTGAACGCCGCCGGCGGGAACCTGGGTGCCGCCGTCGCGCAGCTTGCGGTGCCGATTGTCATCACCCTGCTGGCCGCCGGCAGCGTCAACCTCCCCATGGCGGGCTGGATGTGGGTTCCCTTCATCCTGCTGGCAGCCTTCGGCGCCTTCAAGTACATGAACAACCTCACCAGTGCCAAGGGTGACGTGGCCGGCTCGGTCGCGGCCCTGAAGGAACCGCACCTGTGGATCATGGCCCTGTTGTACATCGGCACCTTTGGCTCCTTCATCGGCTTCGCCGGTGTGTTTCCCAAGCTGATCAAGGACTACTTCCCCGCGTTCTCCTCCATCGGGGTGGGAAGCGTGGCCCTGTCCCTGGCGTTCCTCGGCCCCCTGGTGGGTTCCCTGGCCCGCCCCTACGGCGGACGCATGGCGGACCGGATGGGCGGCGCCCGGATGACAGTGTCCGCCTTCGCCGCCATGGCCGTCATTACGCTGACCATGATCTGGACGCTGCCGCTGAAGAACTTCCTGCTCTTCCTGGTTCTCTTCCTGATGCTGTTCACCGCCAGCGGCTTCGGCAACGGCGCAACGTACCGGATGATTCCGGTCATCTTCGCCACCTCCAGCCGGGCTGCCCGCAAGGGTGCAAGCTCCGTCGCCACCCAGCGGCTCGCGTCCTCGGCCCTCGGCCTGATCTCCGCGATCGGCGCCTACGGCGGCTTCGTGATCCCCCAGGTGCTCAATGCCTCCAGCACCGCCAGCGGCTCCTACACCCCGGCCTTCTACGGATTCGTCGGCGCCTACGTCCTCATGCTGGTGGTCTGCTGGACCTGCTACATCCGCAACGCCGGCCGGAACGCGATGGGACACGTCTAGCATGACCAAAAGCGCCGACACGCACTGCCCTTACTGCGCCCTGCAGTGCGCCATGACGCTCACGGCCCCGGCGGGCCTGGCCCCGGCTTCGCAGCCGGGGCCGGGCCCCGCGCCTGCCGCCCCCACGGCACCCCCCGTCCTGGACGTGGCAGGCAGGGACTTCCCCACCAACCGTGGCGGCCTGTGCCGCAAGGGCTGGACCTCGGCCAGCCTCCTGAACCATGCGGGCCGGATCACCGAGCCCCTGTTGAAAGGCGCCGACGGCGTCCACCGGCCCATTGGCTGGGACCAGGCCCTGGACCTCGCCGCCGCGGCAGTAAGAGACGCCCGCGCCCGGTACGGTGCGGACGCCGTCGGCGTTTTCGGCGGTGGCGGGCTCACCAACGAAAAGGCCTACCAGCTGGGCAAGTTCGCCCGGCTGGCCCTGGGCACCTCCCGGATCGACTACAACGGCAGGTTCTGCATGTCCTCAGCGGCCGCGGCGGGAATGCGCGCTTTCGGCGTGGACCGCGGGCTGCCGTTCCCGCTGGAGGCCCTGGACACCGCCAGCACCATCCTGATGCTCGGCTCCAACGTTGCCGAGACCATGCCGCCGTTCGTCCAGCACCTGCAGGGCGCCCGCGACGCCGGCGGTCTGGTGGTGGTGGATCCGCGGCGTTCGGCCACAGCGGCCTTCACGGCCGACGGCGCCGGCCTCCACCTGCAGCCCCTTCCCGGCACCGACCTCACCCTGCTGCTGGGCCTCTCCCACGTGGTCATCCACGAGGACCTGGTGGACACCGCTTACCTCCAGGAGCGCACCTCGGGCTACAGCGCCGTCGTCCGTAGCGTGAACGCCTTCTGGCCCGAACGCGTCCAGTCCATCACCGGTGTCCCGGCGGACCTGATCCGCGAAACCGCCAGGATGCTTGCCGCCGGCGCCCGCAGGGGCGGCAGCTACATCCTCACCGGCCGCGGCGTGGAACAGCACGTGGACGGCACGGACACCGCCACGGCGGCCATCAACCTGAGCCTCCTGCTGGGCCTGCCCGGCTCCGCCCGCAGCGGCTACGGCACCCTCACCGGCCAGGGCAATGGCCAGGGCGGCCGCGAGCACGGCCAGAAGGCCGACCAGCTGCCCGGCTACCGCAAGATCACCGACCCCGCCGCCCGCGCGCACGTCGCCGCGGTCTGGGGCGTCTCCGAGGAACTGATCCCCGGCCCCGGCCTGCCCGCCGTCCAGCTGCTGAAATCGCTGGGACAGCCCGACGGCGTCCGGTGCCTTTTTGTCCACGCCTCCAACATTGCCGTGGCGGCACCTGACGCCAACGCCGTCATCGAGGGGCTGCGGAGCCTGGACTTCCTGGTGGTCTGCGACTTCTTCCTGTCCGAGACCGCTGCGGAGGCGGACCTCATCCTTCCGGTCCTCCAGTGGGCCGAGGAGGAAGGCACCCTGACCAACCTGGAAGGCCGCGTGCTGCGCCGCCGCCGCGCCATCTCCCCTCCCGCCGGCGCACGGAGCGAGCTGTGGATCATGGCCCGTTTGGCCGAGCGCCTGGACGCCCCCTCCACCTACAGCGAGGACCCGGAAACGGTCTTCGAGGAGCTCCGCCGGGCTTCAGCGGGCGGCCTGGCCGACTACTCCGGCATCGACTACGCCATGCTGGACCGCGGCGAGGCAGCCTACTGGCCCTTCCCGGCCGGCAGCACCGGAACCCCCCGCCTGTTCCGGGACGGCTTCGCCCACCCCGACGGCAAGGCGGTCATGGTCCCGGTGGCGCCGCGCCGCCGTCGTACTCCCGCAGCTGAAGCCGCCGGGAACCCAACAGGCCCTGCCGGCACAGCCATGACGCTCATCACCGGCCGCCTCCTGGAGCACTACCAGTCGGGGGCCCAGACCCGCCGGGTCCCCGAGCTGGCCGCCGCGCAGCCCGAGGCCAGGATGCAGCTCCACCCCGGGGCGGCCGACGCCATGGGCATCGGTGCCGGAACGCTGGTGTCGGTGTCCAACGGGCGCGGCGAGGTGGTGTGCCGGGCGGAGCTCAGCACCGCCATCCGCCCCGAGACGGTTTTCCTGCCGTTCCACTTTCCCGGGGCTGAGAGCGCCAACCGGTTGACGGAAGCCGCCACGGATCCGGTCTCCGGGATGCCCGAGTTCAAGTTCAACACCGTATGGGTCCGGCCCGTGGCCGCACCCGAATCCGCCCGCATGCTGCACACGACGGAGGCCTCATGAGCGAGCAGATTGTCATTGTGGGATTCGGTCCCGTGGCCGCCCGGCTGGTGGACGAGCTCCTGCCCGCCGTGCGCGGCGGCCACGCCAGGCTCACGGTGGTGGGCCAGGAAGCCGAGGCCGCCTACAACCGCGTCCTGGTGGCGGACCTGGGCGTCGGCCGGACCACCGCCGACGCCCTGGCCCTCGCCGACAGCGCCGAGCTGTTTGCAGAGGGAGTGGATGTCCGGCTGGGCGTACGGGTTAAGCGCGTGGACCGGGCGCGGCAGCAGGTGGCCCTCTCCGACGGCGCGTCCGTGCACTACGACCGGCTGGTGTTCGCCACCGGATCCCGGCCGGTGATTCCCAACCTCACCGGCATCAACCCGGACCCGGCTTCCCCCGTGCTGCCGGCCGGCGTCACGGCGCTGCGGGACCTCCGCGACGCCCAGGTGCTGCGGCAGGCCGTGGCCGGCGGCAAGCGCGTGGTGGTCCTGGGCGGCGGCGTCCTCGGCTTGGAGACGGCGCTGGCGGCCGCGGAGGAAGGTGCCACGGTCACCGTGGTCCACAACGGCCCGCACCCGCTGGGCCGCAGCATCGACCGCGGCGGCGGGGCCGTCCTGGCTGCCGGGCTGCGCCGCTGCGGAGTCCGGGTGGCCGGCAACGCCCGGTCCACCGGCGTTGAGCACAACGCGCCCGACGGCGGATTCTCGGCTTTGCTGCTCGACGACGGCTCAGCGATCGACGGCGACCTCCTGGTCATCTCCTGCGGCGTCCGTCCCCGGACGGAACTGGCCGAAGGCTGCGGCCTCTCCACCGGCACCGGGATCCTGGTGGACCACCGGCTGCGGGCGCACCACGAACCGCACATCTTCGCCGTTGGCGACTGCGCCGAGGTCCGCTGCCCGGATCCCGGCTGCGCCGCCTGCCGCAACGCCACGGGGCCCTCCGGCCTGGTGGGTCCTGGATGGCGGCAGGCCGAATGGCTGGCCGGCTACCTCACCCTGCTGGCCGAGGGGGCGGAAGCGGACGCCGAAGTGCTCCCCGCGCTGCCGCCGGAACAGCCCGGCGTCGTGGTCCTGAAAGCCCGCGGCATGAACATGGCCGTGGCCGGGGACAACGCCGCCGAGCCGTGGGATGAGGAAGCACTCACGGCCGGAGCGGTCAACGGCAGGCCACGCCTGCAGGTGTCCCAGTGGGCGGATCCGGAGCACGGCCGGTACGTGAAGATGACCACCCGGGGCGGTGTGCTGGAAGGCCTGGTGGCCGTGGGCATGCCCCGGACCGCAGCCGAACTGGTGGGGCTTTTTGAACGGGGTGCAGAGCTGCCCGCCGACCGGTCACTGCTCCTGCGCCTGGATGGACCGGACCAGCTGCCCGGGGGCGGAGCTGCCGACCCCGCGGGTACCGTGTGCCGGTGCGCGGGGGTCAGCGGGTCGGCCATCACTGCGGCCGTAACCGGCGGCTGCTCCACCGTGGCGGACGTTTCCAAGGCCACCCGCGCGGGCACCGGCTGCGGCGGCTGCCATGAGGACATCAAAGGGCTCATCGAACAGCACTTCCAGGCGGCAGCGGCCTAGCGGCTGCGGGGCTTTCGCCCCTTGGCACCGGGATTCCACAGGGCTTGAATGGTCACAGGATTCCACCGGCCGCAGGAGGCACCAATGTCCTTGCCCATCATTCTGGCATTCGCCGCGGTGGTGCTCGCCGCCGTGGCCGGAGTTGTCCTGGTCCGGGAGAAGGATCCGCAGCGCCGGGCCCGTGGACTGGTGAAAATGGGCGCGGTGGTCATGACGGTTTTCACCGTGGCCGCTGTGGCTTTCATCGGCGGCTACGCCTTGGATCAGCCCGGCGGCATGGCCGGCCTGATGATGACCTTGTCCTGGTTTGTGCCCATGCTGGCCCTTGCTGCCCTCGCCTGGTTCCGGCCGGCCGCGGCCGCTCCGCTGCTGATGGGGTTGGCCGTGGTCCTCGTCGCGGTCTGCGTCTGGTTCGCCCTCGATCCCGCGGCCGCCCGCAGCCTCCAGGATTCAAACGGGCCTGTCATTGCGGTCGGCGTCATCGCCCTGGCGTTCCCGGCCGCTGTCCTGGGACTTAAACGGTCAGGCCCGGCCGGCTGGTTGCTGTTTGCCATTGGCACGCTGCCGCTGCTGATCACGGTTCTTGGCCGGTCGGGGCCGGCGGCCTCCCTGGCCGCCGCCAGCGCGGTGCCGCTGATAACCGGCATTACCTACCTGGTGGCCGCACGGCTGGCCCGGCGCGACCCGGCCTCCCGGAATACGCTCCCGGCGTCGGCATAAGCCTCTGCACGGATACCGCTGCCCTTGTTTCCCCGTTCATGCCCTTGACGGCGGCGTCCGCACAGCATGTGATGGACGGGACTGACCCGCGCTCCCATCTTCCAGGCCGGACGCCTGACGTCCGGAACAACGAAAGGACCTGCCATGTCCCTGCTCGATTCCGCCCTCTGGGAAGGCAAGATCTACCTCAACGGCTGGCGGGCGGGCGGCGGCGGGACCGGCAGCAGCATGGAACCGGCCACCGGCGGACAGCTCGGCAGCTACGGCGTCGCCTCCGTCGACGACGTCCGGGAAGCTGCGACTGCCGCCGCGAAGGCACAGAAGGAATGGGCCGCCCGCAACCCGGAGGACCGGGCCGCGGTGCTGCGCCGCGCCGGGCAGCTCTGGGAGGAGCACGCAGCCGAGGTCCAGGACTGGATCGTGCGCGAGTCCGGGGGCATCCCGCCCAAGGCGGCGCTGGAAACCCATATCGCAGCCAACGAATGCTACGACGCCTCGGCGCTGCCCTCCCTCCCTGCCGGTGACGTCCTGACGTCCAACGAAAACCGCTGGTCCTTTGCCCGGCGCCGTCCGGTGGGCGTCGTCTCCGTCATCGCGCCGTTCAACTTCCCACTGATTCTCTCCATCCGCGCCGTGGCCCCTGCCCTGGCATTGGGCAACGCCGTGCTGCTCAAGCCGGACCCCCGGACCGCGATCTGCGGCGGCGTGACCGTGATGCGCATCTTCGAGGAGGCCGGACTTCCGCAAGGCCTGCTCTCCCTGCTCCCCGGCGGCGCGGACATCGGAGCCGCCGTCGTCGAAGCCCCCGAGGTCCGGGTGATCGCTTTCACGGGCTCGACGGCGGCCGGCCGGAAGATCGGCGAGACGGCCGGGCGGCTGCTGAAGCGAGCGCACCTGGAACTGGGCGGCAACAACGCGCTGATCGTGCTGCCGGGCGCCGACCTTGCCAAGGCGGCCTCCGCGGCGGCGTTCGGCTCGTTCATGCACCAGGGCCAGATCTGCATGGCTGCCGGCCGCCACATCGTGCATGAGGACATCTACGACGACTACGTTGCCGCCTTGTCGGAGAAGGCGGCCTACCTGCCTGTGGGCGATCCGACGAGCGGCACCGTTGCCCTGGGGCCGGTCATTGACGAACGGCAACTGCAGCGGGTGGACGGGATCGTCCAGGGCGCGGTCCAGGCGGGCGCCCGGCTGGCTGCCGGCGGCACCCACGACGGCCGGTTCTACCAGCCCGCCGTGCTGGTTGACCTGGACACTTCCAGCCCCGCCTGGAAGGACGAAATCTTCGGCCCCGTGGCCCCGGTGATGAAGTTCTCCACCGTGGATGAGGCCGTGGCACTGGCCAACGACAATGAGTACGGCCTGTCGATCGGCATCCTTGGCGACGTGGGCCTGGCCATGACCATCGCGGACCGCCTCGACTCCGGGAAGGTCCACATCAACGAGCAGACCGTCTCCGATGAGGCCAACTCCCCGTTTGGCGGAACGAAGAACTCAGGCAACGGCTCGCGGATCGGCGGCCACCACGCCAACATGGAGTCGTTCACCGAGATCCAGTGGCTCACCATGCGACCGGACATCGCCCCGTACCCGTTCTAGGCCCCTTCCCGTCTTAGGGCGGGCAGCACACCGGTTACCTGTCACAGCCCGAATACTTGCCCGGCGGCCACGTAGATCCCGTATGCCCCCGCAGCCAGGAGGGCACCCAGATAAACGAGCACGAGCCGCGTGTCGCGCAGGAAGCATTTGGACCGCGCCAGGCCCCGCCGTCGTGCCTTCCAGTACCCCGCAAACCCGAGGCCGGCGAAGACCGCCAGGGCGGCAGGTCCGGCCAGCCACCCCAGCAGCGCAACGGTGGCAAAGATGCATAGCCGGAGCGGATCATAGGGTGCCTGGCCGGTGGGTGCGGGGGTGCCGGGACCCTGCGGGTTGGAGTGTGCTGCGGCGTGCCGGCGCACCAGCTGGGACGGGTTGGGTCCGCCGGCAATGCGCCGGGCATCAGAGGCCGGGTCCATGAATCCTCCCTAAACCTGGCGCACCGGAAGCAGCCGTGCGCCGGTCGCCGTGCTCATCCGCTGCCGGGCCAGGGAGGGCCATGCCTGGACGGCGCAGAAGGGCGCGCACTGGTGCTCCCCGTCGTCGCCCTTGGTTCCGACGTGGACGCAGCACTGGGTGAGCCGTTCCTCGATCATGGTGGACATGTCCATGAAGGGCTTGACCATGATCCGGGTGACCCGTTCGGCGAGGAGCCGGCGCAGGCGCTGCTGCTGGCCGGGCAGCTTGCCGGCCGCCAGGGTGGTCAGGGTTCCGATGCCAAGATCGCACTGCGTGCAGATGTTCTTCCAAAGATCCATGGTCCGTGGGTGCGACAGGGACGACTGCTCACTCAGCAGGTCCAGCAGCGAGGTTTTCATCAGGTTCCGCAGTTCCAGTGGGATGGCGCTGTCAGCAATCCGGTTGGCGATGCTGTCAGGATTCAGTTCGAGCCACGCCAGGAGCTGGTCGTGGCCGATGAGCGCTGCCAGGGAACGCCAGGTGCCGGCGTCGTCCTTGAGCATGTAGCCCACCGATGCGCAGTGCGGATGGGAGCACGGCAGTGCCGTGAGGTCGTGCCAGGAGACCACGCCGCCGGTTTGTGATTCAAGCCGGTCCAGGACGCCGGTATGCGTGAGCCGGTCCAGGGGGTCGATGCCGTGCCCGCGCCCGGATCCAAACACGGGCTGCAGCGCCACGCCGCCCACATACGGGGTCTCCAGCGCGCGCATCACCACGTCACCGATCTCACCGTCATTGACGCCCAGGGATGCCGTCATGGTCAGGGTGGTGAATATGCCGGCCGCGGAGAGGCGGGAGATGGCCGCGTCCTTGTAGCGGGTCAGGTCGCCGCCCCGGTGGTGGATCGAGGCCTCCCGGGAAGAGCCGTCGTATTGGAGGTACACCTCCACGCGGTCACGGTGCCGGGCCAACAGGGCAAGCATTTCGTCGTCAGTGGCCAGCAGCATGCCGTTGCTGTTCACCATGATCCGCACGATCGGCCGGGCCACGAGTTCGTCCAGCAGTTCCGCCAGGTACGGGTACAGCGTTGGTTCGCCGCCGGACAACATCAGCACATCGAGGCGGTTGCTCTCGCGTGCCAGGCGGGTATCGACGTTGGCCAGCACCTCCTCCAGCGGAGCCACGCCCTGCAGTTGCGGTCCGGAGGCGGTGAAACAGGTGGGGCACTTCAGGTTGCAGTGCTCGATGATGTCCTGGAGCAGGATGCAGGTGTGCTGGGTCTGCATGGCCGGAAGCCCGTAGGCATACGCCCCGGGGATGGCACGGAAATTGCCTGCCCGGTCAGGAACATGCTGCTTGGTGGGCGCCTGCCATTTCTCCAGGTAGCGCAGGATCTCCGGGGACTCGTCGTAGAGCGTGCGGACCAATCCGTGGTCCGGGCAGCCTCGTTCAAGCCACACCCGCCCGTCGCGGACCAGCAGCGCCCCGGACAGCCGCCGGACCTCGCTGAGTGGAGGGTTGGTGTCGTGGCAACGGGGGCAGAACGCGGTGACGTAGCGGTGGATCCTGTCACCCCGCAGCGGCTGGCCAGGCCCTGGCAACTCTCGAGACCTCATTGATCAGTGCTCCCTTCTCAGATTCTGGTCTGTGCGAGGGCTCCCACGCACAGACCCCCGCCGAGCAACAGGAAGATGCCCAGCCCAATCAGCATCCCGGCCCCGGTCCTCGCGGTGCCGGGGCGGACGGCAAGGGCAATGCCCAGTCCCAGGTAGACGGCGATGGGGACGAAGGCGGCGGGGCCGGCCAGGATGCTGGCCGGCCATGAATTCGGCGCACCGACGCCGATTGTTGCCCAAAGGTAGAGGATGTACAACGCCAAAGCACCAAAGGAGAGCCCCGGGCCCAGGTAGCCTCGCCGCGGTTCCCGTTGCTGTCCGGGGTGGTGGGGTTCCTTCGGAGGGGGCGGGTCCTCCCTGTCGTTGTCCATTTCAGGCCTGGCCCTGGACAAGGAAGCCGACGCAGAGGCCACCGCCGAGCAGGACAAAGGCGCCCAGGCCTATCAGCAGCCCCGCACCCCACAGCGCCGTCCGGCGCCGGACTGCAAGCACGACCGCGACGGCCAGGTACAGGATGAGGGGGATGAAGGGAGCCGGCACGGCGAGGAAGGTCGCGGACCAGGCGTAGGGCCCCTGGGCTATGGTTCCCAGGACGTAGACCGCGTACAGCGCCACGGCGCCAACCACGGCCCCCAGCCCCAGGGATCCGCCCCGTGGTTCATTGTCCTGGCGATTCTCCTGCCGCGGTGGTTGCAGTGGCCCGTCGGGGGGTTCTTCGCTCATGCCACGGTTCCTTCCAGTTCGGGGCGGACGGGTTTGCCGAACACGCGCCGGACACGCCAGGCCAGCAAGGGAAGGACCGCCAGCAGGAACAGTTGGGGCCGGCTAAGGCCAAGCCAGAGGACCTCGTTGCCGCGGACGAATTCCACGAAGAACCTGAAGACGGCGTAGGCGCTGACGAAGCAGATGAAGAGGTCACCGGGATGGGGCAGGGCGTCCCGGTACCGCCACATCAGGGCAAAAGCGGCCAGGTGGAAGGCGATCTCGTAGGCAAAGGACGGATGGAGGGCCACTCCGGCCGGGGCGCCGGCCAACGCAGCCTGGGTCGGGGTGAGGACAATCCCCCAGGAACCGCCGGTAGGGGTGCCCGGGAGTTCGGTGAGCAGGCAGCCCACGCGCCCGATAACCATGGCAAGTGCCACCGCAGGGGCCAGCAGGTCTCCCGTGGACTCCCTGTAACCGGTCAGCCGCTTGCCAAGGTGGACGCCGAACCAGGCCCCCACCAGTCCCGCAAGGATGCTCCGGTCGCCGTTGCCCCACCAGTCGGCCAGGGACACCTGCCGGGATACATCCCAGGTGAGCACGCGGGAACCGATACCGCCAAACGCCACGGCGAAACCGGCGACGGGCCACAAGCGGGGGTCGGTGAGGCCCCTGCGTCGCTTCTCATAGGCGTAAAACAGGAGGGCTGCGCCGATGCCCAGCCCCACCATGCCGGCATGCACCAGCGCGTTTCCCGCGAAGGGAAGCCCAATCATGGGCAGAGTGTAACAACGGACTGCCCACCGGGCGCGGGCCCTTCGGCCCTTACATGTGGACGTGCAGGCGGCGCGCCGCCTCGGAAATGGATCCGGTGAGTGACGGGTACACCGTGAAGGTGCTGGCGACGTCGTCGACGTGCAGCTTCTGCTTGACGGCGATGGAAATGGGGAAGATCAGCTCTGAGGCGTTGGGGCCCACCACCACGCCGCCGATCACGGTGCCCGAACCCTTCCGCGCGAAGATCTTCACGAACCCGTCCTTGGCGTTGCGCATCTTGGCGCGGGCGTTGCTGCGGAGGGAGAGCTTGATGATGTCCGCCTGGTACTTGCCGAACTCGATCTCGGCCTCGGAGACACCCACGTTCGCGATTTCGGGCGAGGTGAAGATGTTGGACGCCACCTGGTGGAGCTTAAGGGGGGTGACGCCGTCGCCCATGAAGTGTGCCACCGCGATGCGTCCCTGCATGGCAGCAACCGAGGCGAGCGGCAGGACGCCGGTGGCATCGCCGGCGGCGTAGATGTTCGGGGCTGTGGTGCGGGAGACGCCGTCGACCTTGATGTGGCCGCTGTCGCTGACGGCAACGCCCGCCTCCTCCAGGCCGATGCCTGCGGTGTTGGGGATGGAACCAAGGCACAGGAGGCAGTGGCTGCCCGTTACCTGGGTGCCGTCGGAGAGGGTGACTACCACGCCGTCGTCAGTGCGTTCCACCGACTGGGCGCGGGAGCGGGACAGGACCCGGACTCCGCGGCGTTCGAAGACTTCCTCCAGGACAACGGCGGCGTCGACGTCCGAGCCGGGCAGCACGCGGTCGCGGCTGGAGACGAGGGTGACTTTGGAGCCGAGGCCGTTGTAGGCGGACGCGAATTCGGCGCCGGTGACGCCGGACCCCACCACGATGAGCTCCGCGGGCAGCTCGTCGAGGTTGTAGATCTGGGTCCAGTTCAGGATCCGCTCACCGTCCGGGCGTGCCGTTTCCAGTTCGCGGGGGTGCGCGCCGACCGCCAGCAGGATGGTATCGGCCTCGACGGTCTCGGTGCCGTCAGCGGTCAGGACCTCGATCCGGTGGCTCTCCAGGAGCCGTCCGGAGCCTTCGATGATCCGCACGCCCTGCTTCTCGAGGCCGTCGCGGATATCCCTGGACTGGTTGCGGGCCAGGTTGAGGAGGCGGTGGTTGATGTGCTTGAGGTCGGCGTGCATCACGGGGACGAAGTCGCCGCCGTCGACGTCGAACTTCACTCCCAGCTCGCCGGCCTCTGCCACGCGGGTCATCAGGTCAGCCGTGGCAATGAGGGTCTTGGAGGGGACTACGTCGGTCAGCACCGCGGAGCCGCCAAGCCCGGCACGCTCGATCACGGTGACCGTGGCCCCCAGCGAGGCGGCCACCATGGCAGCTTCGTATCCGCCGGGACCACCTCCCAGGATTGCGATCCGGGGGGAACTGAAATCTGGATGCGTAGTCACAGTCATCCATTCTCTCCCATTGGCGGCCCGACCACCAAGAAATCAGGCTGCTTTCCGGGCCTGCCGTGACCAGGGCAACAGGGCGGCAGGATAACTTGTACTGGTGAGTACAACAGACTTCCTGAACACCGACCCGTTCGCCGCCGCCCGCGCCGCCGCGGACTACATCGCGGAAGAAACGGGCGTGGACCGCCACGACACCGCCCTGGTCCTCGGCTCCGGGTGGGGCGAAGCCGCCGACCTGATCGGCGAGACCACCGCCACCCTGTCAGCGGAGGAAGTGCCCGGCTTCCACGCCCCGGCCGTGGAGGGCCATGTGGGCACCATCCGGTCCATCCTGACCAAGGAAGGAAAACGGGCACTGGTCCTGGGCGCCCGCACGCACTACTACGAGGGCAAGGGTGTCCGCGCCGTGGTGCACGGCATCCGCACCGCAGCTGCCGCCGGGTGCAGCACCCTGGTCCTGACCAACGGCTGCGGCGGCCTCAACGAGGACTGGACCCCCGGCACGCCGGTCCTGATCCGGGACCACATCAACCTCACGGCCACCTCACCGCTGGAAGGCGCCACCTTCGTGGACCTGACGGACCTCTATTCGCCCAGGATCCGCGGGCTGGCCCGGGAAGTGGACCCCACCCTGGACGAGGGCGTCTACGCGCAGTTCCCCGGCCCCCACTACGAAACCCCGGCCGAGGTGCAGTACGCCAAGCGGATCGGGGCGGACCTCATCGGGATGTCGACGGCGCTGGAGGCCATCGCCGGGCGGCACGCCGGCATGGAAGTGTTCGGCATTTCTCTGGTCACCAACCTTGCGGCGGGCATCAGCCCCCAGCCGCTCAGCCACCAGGAAGTCATTGAGTCGGGCCAGGCAGCGGGGCCGCGCATTTCCCGGCTGCTGGCAGGCATCATCGCCCGGCTGTAGCGGGCCGGGCACCAGGGGTGCGCCACGCGGCCGGGCAATGACGATAGCGTTATGCCCATGACGTCTTCCGATGCCGAACTTCGCCTGCTCACCGAAGCCCGCGAATGGGCTGCCCAGGACCCGGACCCCGCAACGAAGGCGTCGCTCCTTGAGCTTGCCCGCCTTGTGGAGGAAGGCGATCCGGCGGCCCGGCAGGAACTGGAAGACAGCTTCCGCGGCACACTGCAGTTCGGTACCGCAGGACTGCGGGCGGCGCTGGGCCCCGGGCCGAACCGGATGAACCGCGTAGTGGTCCGCCGCGCTGCCGCCGGACTTGCGGCGTTCCTGGTGGACGCCGTGGCCAAGGCTGCCGCGGGCACCCGGCCGCGCGCCGTCGTCGGCTATGACGCCCGCCACAACTCGGACGTCTTTGCGGCGGAAACCGCCGCGATCTTCACCGCTGCCGGTATCGAGACGTTCGTGCTGCCGGCCGCCCTCCCCACTCCCCTGCTGGCCTACGCCGTCCGCGCCCTGGGCTGCGACGGCGGCGTCATGGTCACCGCCAGCCACAACCCGCCGCAGGACAACGGGTACAAGGTGTACCTGGGGCGGCACGCGGTAACGGCAGACGGCGACGGCGCCCAGATCGTGGCGCCGTACGACGCCGAAATCGCCGCGCGCATCAGCGCCGTGGGGACCCTGGAGTCCATCGCGCTGGCAGCGGATGGCTGGACCATCCTGGACAACGCGCTCGCCGCTGACTACCAGCGGTCGACGGCGGGACTCGCCATGCCCGGCCGCTTTCCGTCGCGGGACCTCCGGATTGTCCTGACTCCGCTGCACGGCGTGGGCGGCGGAACAGCGCAGGAAGTACTGAAGGCCGCAGGTTTCACGGACGTCACCGTGGTGGCCGAGCAGGCCGACCCGGACCCCGATTTCCCCACGGTCAGCTTCCCCAACCCCGAGGAACCGGGGGCCCTTGACCTTGCCCTGGACACAGCGGAGCGGCTGGACGCCGACCTCGTCATCGCCAACGACCCCGACGCGGACCGGGCTGCCGTGGCGGCGAAGGACCCCGATACCGGGGCGTGGCGCATGCTCCGGGGCGACGAAGTGGGCTCCCTGCTGGGCGCCCACATGGTGGCCCGCCTCGCGGACGGTGACGCCGCCGTGGAGGCTGACGGCCGCGGCGTGTTCGCCAATTCGATTGTTTCCTCGCGCCTGTTGGCACGGATCGCCGCGGCGGCCGGGCTTGCCCACGAGGAGACCTTGACCGGATTCAAGTGGATTTCGCGGGTGCCCGGGCTGGTCTACGGGTATGAGGAGGCGCTGGGCTACTGCGTGGCGCCGGAGCAGGTGAAGGACAAGGACGGCATTTCCGCCGCAGTCCTGATTGCCGAACTCGCTGCCACCGCCAAGGCCGCGGGCAAGACGGTCTTCGACACCCTGGACGAGCTGTACCTCCAGCACGGCCTGCACGCCAGCGACCAGCTCAGCATCCGGGTCGCGGACCTGGGTCTGCTGGACGCCATGATGAACCGGCTGCGGGTTTCCCCGCCGGAGTCGTTCGGGCAGTCGGCCGTGGAGGTCTTCACGGACCTGGCCGAAGGCAGCGCGCAACTGCCTCCCACGGAGGGCCTGCTCTACATCACCCGGAACCTGACCCGCGTGATCATCCGGCCCAGCGGCACCGAACCCAAGCTCAAGTGCTACCTGGAAGTCATCCACCAGGCAGGTTCCGCGGCGGAGCTGCCGGCGGCACGCCAGGCGGCGCGCGCAGCGCTGGACGAGGTCCGCCACGACGTCAGCGAGGCACTGGGCCTGTAGCCGCCCCAGCCACGAAAAGGGTGCCGGGCTGCACGCACGCCCGGCACCCTTTCTTTTTGTGTACTCATGGGTTGCCCCGGTGTCAGAGCTGCACCTCGACGACGCCGTCCCTGACGCGGGTGCCGAAGGCTGCCAGCCGCAGCCCCGGCGTGGTGAAGCATTCACCGGTTTCGAGGTCGTAGACCTCCTTGTGCAACGGCGAGGAGATGGTGGGGCGGGTCCCCTTGGAACCGAGGATGCCGCGGGCCATGACGTGGGCTCCCGTGGCCGGGTCCTGGTGCGCAACGGCGAAGACTTCGCTGGGGCCGGTGCGGAAAAGCGCCACCTGGCGGCCTGCCACCAGGGCTGCCTCACCCCATGCCGGTTCGAGGTCATCGACCATGCAGACACGGTGCCAGCCGGTCCCGAACCCGGCGGTGTCTGATTCGGCGGCGAGCGCCCCAAGTTCAAGTGTTGCCGTCATGTCCGGCTCCTTTCCCTGTGCCTGTTGTCCCTTGCAGTGGCAGCTTTTGCGGCCGTGTCCCACGCTAGGGTCCGGGTGTTTCAAGGGGGTGCGGTGAATGTGTCCGGGGCGTAAAAGAGACCTAACGCGGGCGGAAATGCGTTCGTGATGCAGAAGTTAAGTTGACGAAACAATTGGGAAACTGAGGCGAAACTGCCCCTTCCTAGGCTGGAGGCACAAGCTGCAGAGCACCGTCTGCGGCCCATGCGAAAGGCCCACAGTGACCGAACAGACTTCACGCACAGAGACACCGCGCCGCATCGTCGTCGCCGGCGGCGGCCCCGCGGCCCACCGTTTTGCGGACGCCATGCATGCCCGCGGCCTCGATGGCTGGCATGTCACGGTCCTCACCGAGGAAGCGCACCTCCCCTACGACCGGGTGGCACTTTCCAAGGCCCTCACCGATGCCGGTGTGGACCTCACCCTGGGCACCGCTTCCATGTGGGACCACGGGTCACTGGCCCTGAAGACCGGCGAGCGCGTGGTGAAGATCAACCCGGAAGCAAAGAGCGTGGAAACCGCCGCCGGCCACCACTACGAGTACGACCAGCTGGTGGTGGCCACGGGCTCGGACGCCGTGCGCCTGCCCATCCCCGGTGCCGAGCACGCCCACGTGTACCGGACGCTCGAGGACGTGTGGGCCATCAACAAGGCCATTGCCGGGCTCACCGAAAAGCTCGGCCGCAAAATCAACGCGGTGACCATCGGCGGCGGGCTCCTGGGCCTCGAGTCGGCCGCCGGCACCGAGCAGCTCGGCGCCACCCCCGTCGTCATCAACGGTGCGCCCTGGCTCATGAACACCCAGCTGGACGAGGGCGCCGGCCAGGCCCTGGGCCGGCTCATCGAGGCCAAGGGCTTCGAAGTCCACGGCGGCGTGTTCCCGTCCGAAATTGTGACGGACGACGACGGCCAGGTCACCGGAGTGCTCATGGCTGACGGCCGCGTCATCCCGGCAGACCTGGTGATTGTCGCCGTCGGCGTCAAACCCCGCGACGAACTCTTCCGCGCCGCCGAGGGCGAAGACCAGCTCTTCAGCCTGGGCCCCCGCGGCGGGGTAGTCATCAACGATTACTGCGCCACCGAAGTACCCGGCATCTGGGCCATCGGCGAAGTGGCCAACTTCGGCGGCATGTGCCTTGGCCTGGTGGCCCCCGCGAACACCATGGCCGAGATCGTGGCCGACCGGCTCCACGGCGGCGACGCCACGTTCCCCGGCTTCGACACGGCCACCAAGCTCAAGCTCTCCGGTGTGGACGTTGCCAGCTTCGGCGATGCTTTCGCCAGGACTGAGCACGCCCTGGAAATCGTCTACGCCGACCCCGCCCGTGGGGTCTACCAGAAGATCGTCACCACCGATGACGCCAAAACCCTCCTGGGCGGCATCTTCGTCGGCGACGCATCGCCGTACATGAGCCTGCGCCCGCTCCTGGGCCGCGAACTTCCGGCCGAGCCCGGTGCCTTCCTCTCCGCGGCGGGCGGCGGCGAAGCTCCGGAAACCGAGCTCCCCGACGACGCCACACTCTGCTCCTGCAACAACGTCACCGCGGGAACCATCAGGGACACCATCAACGGCTGTGGCGCCTGCGAGGGGAACGCCCCCGTCCAGGAGCTGGGCGAGCTGAAGGGCTGCACCCGTGCCGGCACCCAGTGCGGCTCCTGTGTGCCCATGCTGAAAAAGCTGCTGGAAACCGAGCTGACCAAGTCCGGCGTCGAGGTCTCCAAGGCCTTGTGCGAGCACATTGAACTGTCCCGCCAGGAACTCTTCGACGCCATCCGTGTCCTGGGACTGACCTCCTTCGAGGAGATCATGGCCAAGTACGGCACCGGCGCGGGCTGCGACATCTGCAAGCCCACCATTGCCAACATCCTGGCCAGCCAGAACAGCGCCTACGTCCTGGATGCGGGCCGCGGCACGCTGCAGGACACCAACGACCGCGCCCTGGCCAACATGCAGAAGGACGGCACCTACTCGGTGGTCCCCCGCATCGCCGGCGGCGAGATCACCCCGAAGAAACTCGGAGTCATCGCCGCCGTCGCGGAAAAATACAACCTGTACACCAAGATCACCGGCGGCCAGCGGATCGACATGTTCGGCGCCCGGCTGGAACAGCTCCCGGAGATCTGGAAGGAACTGGTGGACGCCGGCTTCGAATCCGGGCAGGCCTACGGCAAGAGCCTGCGCACGGTGAAGTCCTGCGTCGGGTCCACCTGGTGCCGTTTCGGCGTCCAGGACTCGGTGGCCATGGCCATCCAGCTGGAGCTGCGCTACCGCGGCCTGCGCAGCCCGCACAAACTCAAGATGGGCGTCTCCGGCTGCGCCCGCGAATGCGCCGAGGCCCGCGGCAAGGACGTGGGCGTCATCGCGACGGCGGACGGCTGGAACCTTTACGTCGGAGGCAACGGCGGTGCCACCCCGGCCCACGCCCAGCTGCTGGCCAAGGACCTGGACGACGAAACGCTGATCAAGTACATCGACCGCTACTTCATGTACTACATCCGCACCGCCGACCGCCTGCAGCGCACCGCGCGCTGGCAGGAAGAGCTCGACGGCGGCATCAAGCACGTCGAAGACGTGGTGGTCAAGGACATCCTGGGCATCGCCGCCGACCTCGAGGCCGCCATGGCCAAGCACGTGGACACCTACATCGACGAGTGGGCCGACACCCTGAAGGACCCGGAACGCCTGCGCCGGTTCCGCTCCTTCGTCAACGCCCCGGACCAGAAGGACGATTCCATCACCTTCGTCCCCGACGAGCGCGGCCAAATGCGCCCCGCCACTGCAGAGGAAAAAGGCAAAGTTCTGATCGGCGCCTCCATCCCGGTCCGCACCGCCACGACCACCCCTGGAAACGAGGCATAACCATGCAGCTGAGCATCGACCTGGCCGGCCGGAACGTCCTGGTGGCCGGCACCACCACCGCCGCGCGGCAGGCGGTCCGCCGGTACCGGGCCGCGGGCGCCGTCGTCCACCGACTCACCAGCCCGCACGACGCCCAGGGCACCCCACTGCCGGAGCACCTGTTCCTGGTGGCCGCCGTCGAGGACGGGCAGCCCGGCTGGGCCGTACTCCTGGACCGCTGCCGGGAAGCCGGCATCCCGGTCGCTGCCGAGCCGGCGGCCGGCCCCGCCGGGCACGTCACCCTGGTGGGCGGCGGCCCGGGCACCGGTGACCTGCTCACCGTGGCTGCGGTCAAGGCGCTCCGGGATGCGGACGTCGTCTTCTATGACCGGTTGGCCCCGTACCAGGAGCTGCCGCTGCTGACCTCTGCGGACCTGGTGGACGTCGGGAAGAAGCCGGGCCACCACAAGGTCAGCCAGTCGGATATCGAGAGGCTGATGGTCGACAGCGCCCTCGCCGGCAACAACGTGGTCCGCCTCAAGGGCGGGGACCCCTGTGTCTTTGGCCGCGGCGGGGAGGAAGTGGCCGCCTGCGTGGCGGCCGGCGTCAAGGTCCACGTGGTATCCGGCGTGACCAGCGCCATCTCCGTGCCGGCAGCGGCAGGCATCCCGGTGACCCACCGGGAAGTCAGCCACATGTTCACGGTGGTTTCCGGGCATGCACCGCTCACCGAGGAGGAGCACCACCACCTTGCCGGGCTGGGCGGCACCATCGTGGTGCTGATGGGCATTGGCACCCTCCACCAGCTTGCGGCAGGGCTGCGCCGCGCCGGCATGCGCCCGGACATGCCCATGGCCGTGGTGGAACGCGGATACCGGCCGGGCCAGCGCACCACCATCGCCGACCTGGGCACCATCACTTCTGCCGCGGCCGGCTGCAGCAACCCGGCCGTACTGGTCATCGGCGAGGTGGTGCGGGTGGCGGAGGCCAACCAGCAGCACGCCGGCGCGGCAGCGGACCTGGACAGGCTGGCGGCCTCGCTGCTGGGATCATGAAAGGATTGACCCCCATGACTGCACTTGCACCCGCCGAACCCACGCAGGCTGAAGAAGCTCCTGACGCCGCGGAGTCGCCGCTGGAGGGATTCCGCATCGGCGTCACCTCGGACCGGCGGTCCCGCGACCTGATCGAAGCCCTGGAACGGCGCGGCGCCGAAGTGCTGCATGCCCCTGCGCTGAAGATCGCCCCGGTCCAGGAGGACATGCGCCTCATCGAGGACACGCGGGCCATCATCGCCGCCAAGCCCGATCTCTGCATCGCCACCACCGCGTATGGCATGCGCCGCTGGTGCGAGGCCGCGGATTCCTTCGGAATCGGCGACGAACTGCTGGAAACGCTGGGCAGCTGCCGCATGTTCGTCCGTGGCCCAAAGGCCCGCGGTGCGGTGCGGGCTGCCGGCCTTGCCGACGTCGGGATCAGCAGCGACGAAACCACCTCCACCCTGGTGGACATGCTGCTGGCTGAAGGGGTCCGGGGCAAGACCGTGGCGATGCAGCTGCACGGCTACACCGACGTCCGCCAGCTCGAGCGGCTGAGGATGTCCGGCGCCACGGTCCTGACCGTCACGCCCTACCGGTGGGTCAAGCCCGACGGCGAGGACCGGCTTCCGCGGCTCATCGACGCTGCCTGCACCGGGAACCTGGACGTCCTGACCTTCACGAGCGCCCCCGCCGTGGATGCCATGTGGAGCACGGCCCACGAGATGGGGCTCTACAAGCAGCTGGTGGAGAGCCTGAAACTGAACGTCACCACGGCCGTGGTGGGTCCCGTGACGGCCCAGCCCCTCCTGGACGCCGGGATAACGCCGCTCATCCCGGAGCGGTTCCGGATGGGTGCGCTGATCCGGCTGGTGTGCGAGCACCTGGCGCTGAACCACGTCCGGCGGCTGGATACCCGTTCCGGGAGCATCGAGCTGCGGGGCCGCAGCCTGCGCATCGACGGGCAGCAGGTGGAACTGGCGCCCGCTCCCCTGCTGCTCCTGCGTGCGCTGCTGGGCGCCGGCGGTGCGGTCCTGTCCCGTGAATCGCTGTCCGACCTGCTGGAACTGCGGGGCTCGGTGCACGCGCTGGACATGACCGTGAGCCGGCTGCGGTCCTCTCTGCCGGACGGCAAGCTGATCGAAACCGTGGTGAAGCGCGGGTACCGGATCCGCGTCTAGCTGCCCGGGCCCGGGCTTTTGTGTCGGCGGGCTGGTGAATGAGAGGTGCGTCACGGGTTCTGTTACCGGCCGGTAAATATTGGCGAACACGGGCCCGCTGAACAGCAACTGAGGGGAAACACTCCGGAAAAAACGCGGGCCTACGCTGTGTTCCAACACGAAGTTCCGGCCGCTTACCGGCCGCCAGCGAAAGGGCCAGCACATGTCCGCTCCGGCATCCTCACTGTCCACCTCCACCGCCACCCGCATTGTCATTGCGGGCGCCGGCCCCGCGGCTCAGGCCCTTGTGGCGCAACTGGACCGCGCCCGGTTCACCGGGACCGTCACCGTGCTGAGCAACCGCGACGACACCCCCGACGAGCTGCTGGAGCTTGCCATGCTGCCCCAGGTGTCCGTGCGGTTTGGCCAGCCTGCCAGCCACATCGACCCCGCCAACCGCACGGTGGCAACTGCTGACGGCATGGAATTCGCCTACGACCACTTGGTTATCGCCACCGGATCGGCCCCCGTTGCGAGCCCGGTGGACGGTGCCGCGCAGTGCCTGAGCTATGCCACCATCGACGACGCACCAAGGGTCGCGAAGGGTGTGCAAAAGGTGGCCCGGGCGCTGGGGCGCCGTCCGGTGGGGATCCTGGTGGGCACCGGCGCGGCAGCAGGGCAGGCCGAAGCCGTGCTGCGCGCCAAAGGTGTGCGGCCCATCCGCACCACTGCCCGCCCCGCCGCCATCATCCCCGCCGTCGTGTCCGGCCCATCCGCCCGGCAGGCCGCGTCCGCCGTCGTCTTCGAGGATGGCAGCAGCATGACCGGTGACCTGGTGGTGATGGCCGAGGAGCGGGTGTCGCGCGACGGCCTGGCCGCCAGCGCGGGGCTGCAGACGGCACCCGGGGGCGGCATCGTGATCAGCCGGGACTACCGCACGTCCGTCCAGGGGATCTGGGCGATCGGGGACGCGGCAGCGTTCGACGGCGTGCGGCTGGGGCTGCTGGTGGCGGCGGCTTCGGCGGCAGGCGCCTGCGCCACCCAGTTGCTGAGTGCCGCGGCGGAGGCGCCGGTCCTGCAGGCGGCCTGAGCGGCCACCCCCGCCTGCGGGCCTCCTGCGTGGGGCCTGCTGCGGCGCGGCCCGCTGTGACAAGATGGTTCCCGAAACCGAGTCAACGCCGGGCCCACAAGGCCCTCCGAGAGGACCATCATGAGCAACGAAGCCACCGTTCACGCAGGCACCGCCGATCCGGGCCGGTCCGCGGACATCGCCTCCTACATCGACCACACGCTGCTCAAGCCCGAAGCCTCGGAAGCCGATGTGCTGAAGGTTTGCGCCGAAGCCGCCGAATACGGCTTCAAGTCGGTCTGCGTCAATCCGGTCTGGGTCAAGACGGTCACCACGGCACTTCGGGGTTCAGGCGTCCTCACCTGCTCCGTGGTGGGCTTCCCCCTCGGCGCCACCCCCACCGACGTGAAGTCATTCGAAGCCCGCGGCGCGGTCCTGGACGGCGCCGCGGAGGTGGACATGGTGATCAACATCGCTGCCGCACGGGCCGGGGACAAGGGCGCCCTCGTCGAGGACATCGCCGCGGTGGCCGAGACGGTCCACGCGGGCGGCGCCATCCTGAAAGTCATCATCGAAACAGCCCTCCTGACGGACGGGCAGAAGGTGCTCGCCTGCCAGGCGGCAGTAGAGGCCGGCGCCGACTTCGTGAAAACCTCCACGGGCTTCAACGGCGGGGGTGCCACGGTCGAGGATGTGGCCCTGATGCGCAAAACCGTGGGCCCGGAGGTGGGAGTCAAGGCCTCCGGCGGCGTACGGTCCCTGGCGGATGCTCAGGCTATGATTGCAGCAGGTGCAACACGAATTGGTGCCAGCTCCGGAATAGCCATCGTCAAGGGTGAACAAGGTTCAACCGCTTACTGACCTTGGCCGGAAGCCGCCACAGATCATGCCCTTTGGGGCCGAGGAGGAACACATGTCCAGCCAGATCAACGCGTCCAGCAGGGACACGGCGTCCAACAAGGAGACGGTCCGGACCCCGCAGAACGAAAACAACCTCGCCACCAGCGTGATCCTGTTCGTGGTCTGCTTCGCCCTGTTCCTCGGCGCCATCTACTCGCTGTCCTTCCTCACCCTGGACAACCCGTGGCCCATGGCCGTGTGCCTGCTCCTCTTCGCGCTGGCGTTCTGGCTTCCGCAGACCATCTTTGGCCGCTCGGACTCCGCCGGCGAGCACTAAAGGCCTTAGTCGCAGCACAGGAAGGGACCCCGGACACTGTCCGGGGTCCCTTCCTCATTTGGTGCCCTTGGTGCGGCCGGCTAGAACCAGAGCCTGATCCACGCCCCCGCGGCCGCCGCTACCCGGCCCCAGTGGTGCTGGGCGATGGCCCAGCCGGCCACTGACATTCCCACCATCGCGTACGCACTCACCGGGATCAGCACCAGCCATTCCCGCTTGGAACCGGCCCGGCCCAGCAGGGGGACGGACAGTGCACCGTTGGCACGCCAGACGCTCCGCAACAGGGGCAGCCGGCGCAGCATCTTCGGCGGCCGCACCACCAACGGCCACAGCAGCGGCACTCCCCCGGTAGTGATGAGGTCCCCGACGATGTGCACCACCACCCCGATCAGCATGGATGTGGGCAGCCACGTCCACTGTTCCGGTGCGTACGCGGTCACCAGGCCTGCCATGACCAGGGCGAAGATCCAGTTGGAGATGAAGCCGCTCTTGGGAAAGAGTTTCAGCGCCTTCGCCGCGATGTTGATCAGGAACATGCACAGCAGCCCGGCGCCGACGGACAGCCGTCCCCAGCCGGTGTCCACGTGGACCTGCGATGCCAGCCCGGCGAGGAACACGAAGAACGCCGCACCCAGGATGGAATGCGTGCCCTGCCGGTGGCCGCCGCTGGCGTTTTCAATGCCGCGGGCGATCACATTGGACAGCGGCGGCAGCGAATGGGCCACCGTGCTGGACCGGTGGTCCCAGTCGCAGACCAGCGCGGTGCCGGCCGTGGCCATGCCGCCGATAAGGATGCCGGTGGGATCCAGCGGGTACCAGCCCAGGGTGTACGGGCCGGTGGACGCAACAGCTACCCACGCCGCGGCTCCCGACGCGGCGTGGTGTCCTCCCATCAAGTGCTAACTCACCGCCAGCGGGGCGTCGGAGAAGATGTTCCGGATGACGCCGTTGGCCCATTCGAGGATCTCGGCATCCTGGAGGTCCCGGCCGCCGATCCGCGCCGTCTTGGGCTTGGGAATGAGGATGGCGTCCATGGCCGGCTTGGACTGCGATCCCGGATACATCCGGTTCAGCCGCATGGTCTTGGACTCCGGAAGCGATGCCGGGGAGAACTTGATGAAGTTGCCCTGCAGGGCCACGTCGGAGAGGCCGGCCTCCCGGGCGGCAACACGGAAACGCGCCACTTCCACCAGGTTCTGCGCGGGCAGCGGCAACTCGCCGTAGCGGTCCACCAGCTCGGCCTGGACCTCGTCGATGGACTCGTTGGTGAGGGCGGCGGCAAGCTTCCGGTAGGCCTCCAGGCGCAGCCGTTCGCCGGGAACGTAGTCGTGCGGCAGGTGCGCGTTGACCGGCAGCTCGATCTTCATTTCCGCAGCCTTCTCTTCGGCTTCGCCGCGGAAGTCGGCCACGGCCTCGCCCACCAGGCGGATATACAGGTCGAAGCCAACCCCCTGGATGTGGCCGGACTGCTCCCCGCCCAGCAGGTTGCCTGCGCCACGGATCTCCAGGTCCTTCATCGCCAGCTGCATGCCCGCGCCCAGCTCGTTGTGCGCCGCTACCGCCTTGAGCCGTTCCAGCGCCACCTCGCCCAGGGGTTTCTCTGATGGGTACAGGAAGTACGCGTAGGCGCGTTCCCGGCCACGGCCCACCCGGCCGCGGAGCTGGTGCAGCTGGGACAGCCCGTACTTGTCCGCGCCATCCACGATCAATGTGTTGGCGTTGGAGATGTCCAGCCCGGTCTCGATGATGGTGGTGCAGACCAGGACGTCGAAGCGCTTCTCCCAGAAGTCCACGATGATCTGTTCCAGCCGGCTCTCGGACATCTTGCCGTGCGCCACCTCCACCCTGGCTTCAGGTACCAGTTCGCGGATCTTCGCCGCCGTCCGTTCGATGGTCGAAACCCGGTTATGGACGAAGAACACCTGGCCCTCACGCATCAGCTCGCGGCGGATCGCGGCGGAGGTCTGCTTGTCCGTGTACGGGCCAACGTAGGTCAGCACCGGGTGGCGTTCCTCCGGTGGGGTGGCCAGGGTGGAAGTCTCCCGGATGCCGGTCAGGGACATCTCCAGGGTACGGGGAATCGGGGTGGCGCTCATGGCCAGGACGTCCACGTTGGTGCGCATCTTCTTCAGCGCTTCCTTGTGTTCCACACCGAACCGCTGCTCCTCGTCCACGATCACCAGGCCCAGGTCCTTGAACTCGAAGTCCTTGGACAGCAGCCGGTGGGTGCCGATCACCACGTCCACGGCGCCGCTCTTGACGCCCTCGGCGGTCTCCTTGGACTCCTTGGCGGACTGGAACCTGGACAGCGGCTTGACCCGCAGGGGGAAACCGGAGAACCGTTCGGTGAAGGTCTCGTAGTGCTGCTGGGCCAGCAGCGTGGTGGGCACCAGCACTGCCACCTGCTTGCCGTCCTGCACGGCCTTGAACGCCGCCCGTACCGCGATCTCGGTCTTGCCGTAGCCCACGTCGCCGGACACCAGCCGGTCCATGGGGATCTCCCGCTCCATGTCCGCCTTGACCTCGTTGATGGTGGTCAGCTGGTCCGGCGTCTCCACGTAGGGGAAGGCTTCCTCCAGTTCGCGCTGCCAGGGGGTGTCGGGGCCGAAGGCGTGGCCGCGGGAGGCCATCCGGGCGGAGTACAGCCGGATCAGTTCACCGGCGATCTCCTTGACGGCCTTGCGCGCCTTGGACTTGGTGCTGGCCCAGTCCGCACCGCCCATCTTGCTCAGGACCGGGGTGTCGCCGCCAACGTAGCGGGTTACCTGGTCCAGCTGATCCGTGGGGACGAACAGGCGGTCGCCGGGGGCGCCGCGCTTGGCGGGCGCGTATTCGAGCACCAGGTATTCCCGGACGCCGTCGCCGCCGCCGGCCACCTTGCGCTGGATGAGTTCGACGAACCGGCCGATGCCGTGCTGTTCGTGGACCACGTGGTCCCCCGTCACCAGCTGCAGGGGGTCAACGGCGTTGCGCCGTTTGGAGGGCATCTTCCGCATGTCCTTGGTGGACCCGGCGGAGGTACGGCCCAGCAGGTCTGCTTCGGTGAGCAGGCCAAGTTTGAGCCCGTCCAGGACAAAACCGCGGCCGACGGCGGCGGTGGTCACTTCGATGATGCCCGCCTGGGGTTCGTGGTCCAGGCTGTCGACGCGGGCGCAGGGGATGTCGTTTTCGTGGAACAGCTCGGCCAGGCGCTGGGCGGGCCCAGGGCCCTCGGTGGCCACCACGATCCGCCACTGGTCCCGCACGTGCGAGCCGATGAAGTCCATCATCTCGGCGACGTCGCCCTGGTAGCCGCGGGGTTCACGGGCGTGCAGGTTCAGGACATCGATCTCGGGCAGCAGTTCCGCGTCCTGCGCCAGGGACGTGATGGACCACCAGGAGACGCCGTGCGCCAGGGCTGAGCCGCGGGTCTCGGCCAGCGACCGGAAGCTCGCCGAATGGAGCGCGGCCGACGCCTGCGAGCTGAGGTCCAAAGGTGCTGCCCCGCCGTCGGACGCGGTGGACCATGCCGCCTCGAGGAATTCCTCGTTGGTGGCGGCGAGGTCGTGGGCGCGGGTGCGCACCTTCTCCGGTTCGATCACCACGGCGATGGAGTCGGCCGGCAACTGGTCCACAAAGGGGACCATCGCGTCCACCAGTACCGGCGCCAGCGATTCCATGCCTTCCACCGCGATGCCGCCGGCGATCTTCTCCAGCATGTCCGCGGCAGCCGGAAGCTGGGATTTCAACGTCGCGGCGCGGGACATCACGGAGGGGGTGATGAGGATCTCGCGGCAGGGCGGGGCGTGCAGTTCCGTGGGGTGGTGGACGCCCGGGGCGGACAGCGAGCGCTGGTCGGCCACGGCGAACCAGCGCATTTGGTCAACCTCGTCGCCGAAGAACTCAACCCGGATGGGGTGGTCCTCCGTGGGCGGAAAGACGTCGATGATGCCGCCGCGGACCGCGAACTCGCCGCGGTGCGTGACCATGTCCACCCGGGCGTACGCGGCGTCGGCGAGGCTCTTCACCACGCTGGTGAACGGAACATCCTGGCCCACCTTCAGCGTGACGGGAACAAGGTCCCCAAGTCCGGCCACCACAGGCTGTACCACGGCGCGGACCGGCGCGACGACGACGCGCAGGCGGGCCGCCGTCGAACTTTCCGGATGTGCCAGGCGGCGCAGCACGGACAGCCGGCGCCCTACGGTGTCCGAACGTGGGGAAAGGCGCTCGTGCGGGAGGGTCTCCCAGCTGGGAAACTCCGCCACAGAATCCGCGGGCAGGTAGGCGCGCAGTGCTGCGGACAGATCCTCCGCTTCACGGCCGGTGGCGGTGACAGCGAGCACGACGCCGGGTTCGCGGCCGTCCGCGGACGCTGCCAGGCCGTCCGCCATCTCCGCCAGCAGCACGGGGCGCAGGCCGGCAGGAGCGCTGATCTGGTAGTCCTGGCCGCGGACCTCGAAGCCCCTGGCGGCCTCCGCCCGGACGCGGGCGAACGTCTGGTCCGGTTCCAGGGCACGGCGCAGGCCATCCAGCGTGGGGACCGTGCCGGCGGGTGACTGGCCGGGAAGACTCATGGCAGAAGCTCCTGTGGTGTTCAGCGAAAGCAAGCAGGCAACGCGAAAACCCGAAATTCGCTGCGAATCCCGGGTACTTCCAGCCTACCGCGCAGGAACGGCGTGGCAGCACGGAACCATGCCCGCGGGAATGGATCTAGGCTGGCAATGTCGAGCGATTTCCGCAGCCTTTTCCGCAGCGCAGCCGTCCGCAGGGGCGGCCGCTGCGAATTCCAAGGGACGAACAGGAGCCAGCATGACCGCAATGAGTGCCACACCAACACCCAGGACCGTCCTCGTTACGGGCGCCACCGGCTACATCGGCGGCCGGCTTGTGCCCAAGCTGCTGGAAGCCGGCCACACGGTGAAGGTGCTGGTCCGCTCCCCCGACAAGATCGCCGGCGTCCCTTGGCGCGACAAGGTGGAGGTGGTGCAAAGCAGCCTCGACGACGGCGACGCCCTCCGGGAAGCGCTGGCCGGCGTCGACGTCTTCTACTACCTGGTCCACTCCATGGCGGCCGGGGCCGGGTTCGAAGCGAAGGAAAAGGCCATGGCCAGGACCGCCGCGGACGCTGCCACCGGCGCGGGAGTGCACCGGATTGTGTACCTGGGCGGCCTGCACCCGCAGGGGGTGGAACTTTCCACCCACATGCGCTCGCGCGAGGCCGTGGGAAAGGTCTTCCTGGACAGCCCGGTGGACGCCGTGGTGTTCCAGGCAGGGGTGGTGATCGGCTCCGGCTCCGCCTCCTTCGAGATGATCCGCCACCTCTCCGAAACGCTGCCGCTGATGCCGGCGCCCAGCTGGGTGCGCAACCGGATCGAAGCCATCGCCGTCCGCGACGTCCTCTACTACCTGGTTGCCGCCGCATCCCTGGAGGGGACCATCAACAGGACGTTCGATATTGGCTGCCGGCAGGTCCTGACCTACGCCAGGATGATGCAGGAATACTCTGCGGAAGCAGGCCTGCCCTACCGGGTGGTGCTGGCGCTGCCCATCCCTGCGCCCAAGCTGGCAGGCATCTGGGTGGCGCTGACCACGCCCATCCCGTGGTCCATGGCGGTCCCGCTGGTCCAGTCGCTCCAGCACGACGCAGTATCCAACGAGCACGATATCGACCAGTACATCCCGCAGCCCGACGGCGGCCTGACCCCGTACCGGACCGCGGTGGCACTGGCGCTGGGCAAGGAGCGGGACGGACAGGTGGAGACCACCTGGGCCAATGCCGGCGCGGATTCCGACCCCCTGCCCAGCGACCCGGAGTGGGCCGGACACAAGGTCTACATCGACGAGCGGACGTTCCACGGCGAGGTGGATCCGGCCCACGTGTGGACGGTCATCGAAGGCATTGGCGGGCGCAACGGCTGGTACTCGCTGCCGCTGGCGTGGCAGGTCCGCGGCTGGCTGGACAAGCTGACCGGCGGCGCCGGCCTGCTGCGCGGGCGCCGGCACCCCCACACCCTCGCCGCGGGCGAGGTGGTGGACTGGTGGCGGGTGGAGCGGATCGAGCGCGGCAGGCTGCTCCGGCTTCGCGCCGAAATGCGTGCCCCGGGACGTGCCTGGCTGGAGCTCTCCGTGGAACCGGACGGGACGGGCAGCCGCTACCGGCAGCGAGCCATCTTCTTCCCCAAGGGACTGAGCGGCAGGCTGTACTGGCTCGCCGTCCTGCCGTTCCACAGCCTGATCTTCCCGGCCATGGCCCGCAACATCACCACCACCGCGCGGAAACTGGCCGATGCGGAGCCCGCGGCCACCACCCCGTAGGATGTTGGAGGCTTAATCCGTTCCCCACGTCCCAGGAGGACCCATGGCGCTGAGCGCAACCACCACCCTTCCGCACCCCGTTGACAGCGTTGCCGCTGTGCTGGTGAACGAGGATTTCCAGCGCCACGTCAGCCAGCTGGTGGGCGGCAGCCTGGAATCATTCACCGTGGACGGCGACATCGCCGGGGCCTTCAACACCACCTCCGTGCGCACCCTGCCCACCACCAGGCTGCCCGAAATCGCCCGCAAATTCGTGGGTGAGCACCTCAAGGTGACCCAGGTTGAGAACTGGGAGGCACCCGCCGCGGACGGCTCCCGCCAGAGCAACATCTCGCTGAAGATCGCCGGCGCTCCCGTGGACGTCACCGCCGTCCAGCGGCTGGTGGCCGACGCCGGCGGAACCCGCGTGGAACTTGAGGGCGCCGTGAAGTCCTCCGTGCCGTTCCTCGGTGGCAAGATCGCCGACGCCGCCGAGCCCATGGTGGCCAAGGCGCTGAACCTGCAGGCCGCCCAGGCGCAGGCCTGGCTGGAAAGCCACTAGCCCGTGCAGCTTCCCGTCTTCGCCGCGCTGGTCCTCATTGTTGCCGGTGTCTGGTCGCTGGTGGTCTGGCCGCAGTTCCTGCGCCGCGTCATGAAGGATCCGCGCGCCCGTGATGCCGCCGGCAAGGCAACGAAGTTCCTGACCGTCCACGTGGTGCTGGTGGGCATCTCCATGGTGCTCGGGCTGGCCACCGCCGTGATCGGGGTCCTCGGCCTGCTTGGCTGACCCGGCACAACCCGTAGTGGCACGCGACAGCCCGGGCCTTCCTCCTGCTGGAGGAAGGCCCGGGCTGTTTGCTGTCGGGCTCAGGCCGCCTGGTTGAGCGCGTCCTCGGCCGCCACCCAGGAAATCATGGCGCACTTGACCCGGGCCGCGTAGCGGGCCACTCCCTCGAAGGCGGCGGCGTCCCCCAGCAGTTCGGGATCGGCGTGGACCTTGCCCCGGGAGCGCAGGACTTCCCGGAAGCTGTCGATGACTTCGTGGAGCTCGGCCACCGTCATGCCTTGGGCGAGGTCGGACAGGACAGATGCGGACGCCATGGAAATGGAGCAGCCGGCCCCGTCCCAGGCGATCTGGGCCACCTTTCCCTCCTGGACCGCAAGCCGGAGCGTGACCTCGTCCCCGCACACCGGGTTGAGCTGGTGGGACTGCCCGGTGGACGTGCCATCCGGCGCTTCCGTGGTGGCCAGGCCGCTGCCGTGGCGGGCCTTGGAGTGGTCAAGGATGATCTGCTGGTACAGCTGGTCAAGGCTCATGATGTCAACTTTCGTGTTCTCCGCTAGGCGCGGAAGTAGGGCCGGACGCCGGCCACGGCTTCGAGGAAGCGGTCCACGTCGTCGGTGGTGTTGTAGAGGTAGGCGCTGGCGCGGGTGGTGGCGGTCAGGCCGAGGCGCCGGTGCAGCGGCTGGGCGCAGTGGTGCCCCACGCGGACGGCAATGCCGCGGGAGTCCAGGAACTGCCCCACGTCGTGGGCATGGACACCTTCGACGTCGAACGCGGCAAGGCCGATCCGTTCCTTGCCCGCGGCCGGGCCCAGGACCCTGATGCCCGGGATGCCTTCCAGGCCCGCCACCATGCGCTGGCCAAGGTCTGCCTCCCACCGGTGGATGCGGTCCAGCCCCGTTTCGGTCAGGTAGTTGGCGGCGGCCGCGAGCGCAACGGCCTGGGAAATGCGCTGGGTCCCGGCCTCGAAACGCTGGGGCGCCGGAAGGTACTCCGCCCGTTCCATGGTGACCGTGGTGATCATCGATCCGCCGGTGAGGAATGGCGGCAGGATGTCCAGGAGCTCCTGCCGGCCGTACAGCACCCCGATTCCGGTGGGGGCGAGCATCTTGTGGCCGGAGAAGACCGCGAAGTCCACGTCCAGCTCCTTGACGTCCAGGGGCAGGTGCGGCGCGGACTGGCAGGCGTCCAGGACCACCAGGGCGCCGGCGTCATGCCCCAGGGCCGTCAGCTCCTGCACCGGGTTGATAATGCCCAGGACGTTGGAGGCGTGGGTAAAGGCAAGGATCCTGGTGCGCGGGCCGATGATGTCTGCGGCCTGGTCCATGCGGAGGCTGCCGTCGTCCGCGATGGGAATGTAGCGGAGGGTGGCCCCGGTGCGGAATGCCAGTTCCTGCCAAGGAATCAGGTTGGCGTGGTGTTCCATTTCCGTCACCACGATCTCGTCGCCGGGCTTCAGCGCCAGTCCCTTCAGCGCTTGGTCTCCACGGCCCTGGGCCGCCCAAAGCCCGGCATTGGACAGTGCGTAGGACAGGAGGTTCAAGCCCTCGGTGGCGTTCGACGTCCAGATGGTTTCCACGTAGTCGGCACCGATGAAGTCGGCCATGGTCTGCCGGGCATCCTCGAAGGCTTCGGTGGCCTCCACCGCGAGGTGGTGGGCGCCACGGTGAACGGCGGCGTTCCGCTGTTCGTAGAACTCCTGTTCGGCTTCGATGACGCTCAACGGGTTCTGCGACGTGGCCCCGGAGTCCAGGTAGACCAGCGGCTGCCCGTTGACCAGTTGGTCAAGGACCGGGAAGTCGTTGCGGATGCGCAGCACCTCGGCGTTATCCATGGCAGGGACGGCACGTTCCAGCGTGGCTGGCGTTGATACTACGGCCAAAACGAACTCCTTGGGCTGCCAATGGCTAACACCCAATTGTCCCACATAGGGCTGTGGCGGCCGCCCGGGAGGGGCAGCCGCCACCGCTGCCCCGGGCTTCAGCCGAGGGAGCAGAGGGCCGGCGACGGCTGGGGGGAGAGTCTCGGTCTCAGAAGACTCTGACGTCGCCGGCCCCGTCTAAGCCCGGCCCCTGCGGGCCGGAAGTTGAGTGGGCCTCAATGTCCTGTCGGCTGCTCCGCGGCGTCCAGCCGGCCGCTTCGCTTTGCCTCCTTAAGTAAATCCCGCGGCGGCCTTCCGTACACGAGTAGGCAGTACTCGAATCCACCGGACAGTACTACCGGGGCGCCCTGCGGCTACGCGCCGGTCCTTGTTGGCGCGGGATCGCTTAGGGCAGCACTGGGTGACTGTCCCGGGAACGCCGGAGGCGGCGCGGAGCAGCGGTTGGGCGGGGCGGATTCAACCCGGCCGGGACATTACTTGGGCAGGGCCGACTTAACCGGCCGGGACATTACTTGGGCAGGGCCGACTTAACCGGCCGGGACATTACTTGGGCAGGGCCGGCTTAGCCCGGCCGGGATTTTACTTGGGCAGGGCCGACTCGAGCTCGTCGCGGCTCCGGACCCCAAGCTTGACGTAGGTCCGGTAGAGGTGGCCTTCCACCGTCCGGACGGAGACCATGAGCCGCTGGGCGATCTCCCGGTCGGTCAGGCCCTGCACCGCCAGCTCCACGATGTCCTGCTCACGCCGGGTCAGGCGGACGGCGGGCGCCGCAGCAATGAAGCGGCCTTCCCGGAACCGCTCACCCAGTTCGTGGTCGCACTTCTCCCGCTGGGCAACGGCCTGCCTGGAGCGGCGTCGTTCTCCGGCCTGCTCCAAAACGGTGCTGGCACGGGCATAGGCTTCCCGGGCCAGGTTCACAAAGCCTGCCTCCTCCAGCGAGGCAGCCGTTGCCATGAGGGTATCGCCGTCTGCAGCCTCCCAGGCGGTGGCCAGGGTCAGCAGGGCTTCCGCCCACCGGCCTTCCACGCCACGGGCGGCTGACTGCACCATGGGCACCACCGAGGGATCCCCCAGGTCCCAGCACATGGCCAGGACTTCGAGCAGGTTGCCGGTGCGCGCGGAAGCCTCCGTGGTGGTCATCAGGGTCTGCAGTGCGGCCAGCCCCTTGCCGTCACGGGCAAGGTACTCGGCGGCGGCTGCCACGTAGGCTTCGGCGAGGAGATCGTGGGCGGGCCAGCCGGCTGCGGCGTCTTTGTGGTCCTGTTCCAGCCGCCGGGCCTGTTCGGCATCCCCAAGCCGGGCCGCTGAATAGAAGCCCAGTGCGGTACCAAACCGGTACAGCTGCAGGGGGTCGTTGAGCCTCAGCGCCTCCACGGCCGGCAGCAGGACCTGGTAGGCGCGCTCCATCCTCCCCTGGCGGAGCAGCGAATAGCCCTGGAGCAGCTGCAGGCTCCCGTTGAAGGTTGCTGCGCCCGGGCTGTTGGCCGCGGCGTAATGGTTGATCTCCCGCTCCGCCGACTCCCATTCGCCCAGGGCCAGGTAGTCGGAGACGAGCCTCCCGAGCACGAATTCAGGGAAGAAGAACAGGCTGCCTTCCAGCGGTGGCAGCTCCGAGGCTGCCAGCAGGGCGGCTTCGAGCCCCTCCACCGGACGCCCTGCGGAGGCAAGGGCATGGGCAAGGAGCCCCTCTGCCAAGGCCCGCAGCGGTTCCCCACCTGTTCCGGTGCGGCGCTTCCGCATCCCGTTGACGGCGTCCTCCAAAGCCTGGACATTCACGTCGGCGCCGAGTTGCAGGAGGTGCAGGAGCTCTTCCTGCCAGTTGTCTTCCCGGCCGGACAATGCTGAGTGTTTTTCGACGTCCGCTGCCACAACACCCACGGGACGGCCAGTGGCCTGGTGTGCCGAGACCCTGAGCATCAGGACGGCCGGTCCCTCGGTGTCCTCTGCCAACGGGAGCCAGCAAGCGTCCAGCAGAGCCGCTGCGTCCGCATAGGCGCCCTCGTTGTACAGCGCCCGGGCCTGTATGGCCTGGGCCAGCGGAACCAGCGGGGGGTGGTGGATGCGGGCGGCAATGGAACGCGCACTGTGGTTGCGGAACCGCAGCAGGGCCTCTTTCGCTGCCGCAAGCATTTCTTCGTCGCTCACCCGGATGCCACACTCCAGGGCCCATTCCACCGACCGCAGCCGGCCCTCCCCCTGCAGCAGGGTGGGGTTCTGGTGGGCCTTGACCTTTTCGAGCAGCTGGAGGCTGCGGGAGACGGAGACGGTGTTCCGGATGGCCCCGGCGAAAAGCCCGTTCCACATGGAAAGTTCAGCGGGGATACCGGGGGTTTCCACGATCATCTGCTGGTCCAGCAGGGAACGGACCACTGCTGCCCCGCTGATGTCCTCGATGACCTTTCGGCCCACCGGCCCGGCCAGGGCAATGAGCTTCAGGGCTTCCTGTTCCTCGGGCCCCCGCCGGAGATGGTCTTTGGCCACTACGGCCGCGAGCCGGGCACCGTCCGCGGGCAGTGCACCCAGCAGCATCCAGATTCCGTTGCTCTTGGCCAGCACGCCTGCTTCAGCGGCGTCATGGAGCAGGGCATCAAGCAACCGGGGGTTTCCCCCGGAAGCATTCCAGATGGCATCCACGGTGGCACCAGGCACTGTCCCGTCAAGGATGTGGGCCAGGACTTCTTCGATCTGTTCATGGTTGAGGGGACGGAGGTCCACGCGCTCGGCCAGGCCGTCGTACCAAAGCTGGTCCAGCGGCTGCGGCAGGCCCGGACGCGGACGGGCGGCGGCCACCACCGTTGCCCAACCAGCCGAAATCACCTCGGCGAGAACGCCCGCGGAGGCGTCATCCAGGTGGTGGGCGTCATCCACCGCCAGCAGGACCGGCGAGCTGCCGGCACCCTTGAGCTTCTCGAAATAGGACCACATGGAGCGGAGCACTGCCACGGGTGATACCGACTCTTCAGCGGTGAGGTCCCCCGTATAAGGGGTCAGGACCCCGAACGGCACCCCGGCCAGGGCAGAACTGGCATGGATGCGGAGGATGCTCATGGTCCCTGCGAGCCGCTCCGTTACGGCATCCGTTACGGCCGACTTTCCGATGCCCGGGCCGGCCATGATGAACACGGCCTGGTGGGTGCCGTTCCGGACCAGGTTGCAGATCCGCTCCACCGGCTCCCGGCGGCCGGTAAGGAGCCGGTGCGCAGCCGCCGGCTTGTGCCCGTTAGACGAGTCCAGTCAGATCACCCCTTGAAGTCACGCCCAGCTTAGTGAAGACCTGGTACAAATGGCCTTCCACGGTGCGGACCGACACGCCCATTTCCATGGCGATGTCACGGTTCGATGCACCGCGGCCGGCCATTCGGGCAATTTGCCGTTCCCGGCTGGTCAACAGCGGGCTCCCGCTGCTGGGCACGATGGGCAGGTTGGAGACGGTGGCGGCCAGGATGTCCAGCCGGGCCTGGGCGGTCCTTGCCGAGAGGGCGTCCCCGTCCTGGCGGGCGAAATCAACCGCCAACGCCATGCACCGGGCTTCAACGGCGTCCAGCTCCAGTGTCGCTGCGAGCTCGCCGCCGGCAAGGAGTGTCTTGGCGTCCTTCGTCCTGCTCCCGAGGGCGATCAGCCGTGAAACTTCGGCCAGCGGACCCTGCCGATGGCCTGCGATGTCCTCCAGGAGGCGGAAGTCGGTATCGCTGCCGTTCACGGTTGCGGCCAGCAGGTACATGCCGCCCAGGGTGTGCCTGCCTGCTTCGAGGTTGCGGCGGGCACCCTGTTTCAGTCCCGCCACGGCCTCGGAGTCGCCCAGCCAGCGGCCGGCGACGAGGGCACAGAACTCGATGATGCTCTCCGCTGCGAACCCTGCCTTGCCGGATGTCCTTTGCAGCTTAGCCAGGTACTTGCGGGCAAAGGCGGCGTTCCCGGTCTGCGCGTAGGCCAAGGCCGTGGCGGCGTACGCCGTCCGCAGGGCCGCCTGGACTGGCTGCAGTTCCAGCTGCGCAGCGGCGGAGATCAGGGGTTCAAGGGCCGCCTCGCCCCGACCCGAGAAAGCGAAGGCCACTCCGGCCGCGAGTTCGGTGGCGGCGCTCCGGTACGGCAGCCGGTGGGGCTGACCAGTACTGAAGGGGCTGAGGAGGTCGATGCAGCGCCGCCACTGGCCCGCCACCAGCAGCACGAAGTAGGCCTCCCTGGTGTAGCGCTCACGGAGCCCAACGATGTGCGAGGCGTCGGTGAGCTGCCCGCCGAGTTGGCGCATGAGGCTCAGTGCGTCCATCTCCCGCCCGGTCAGCGCCAGGGCGCTCATCAGCGTGATGGCGGACTGGAACCGGAACGCGGTGTCCGGGTTGGCCTCGGGATCGGCCGCCTGTTCCAGTGCCGGAATCATGGCAGCGTAATTGCCGGTGTGGGCCTGGTATTCGAATTCGCTCAAGGAGATGCGGTTGGCCGCAACGGCTGCGGGTGCAGGCCAGACCGGAGGCTGCGCCGTCCTGTCCAGCCATTCCCTGGCGGTGGCCAGGAGTTCGGGGACCTTGCCCTCGTGCTCAGGGAGGTACCGCATCACCCGCGCCTTGGCGGCCATTACCTGGGCATACTCTTCGGGATCGAGGGCATCGAGCTCGGGCCGGGAAATACTTTGCAGGGCTGACAAGGCCTGGTCCGGCATGTCCAGCTGCAGGTATGCCGCGGCCTTTTGGCGCTGCGCCGACGCCCATCCGGCATCGGTGCGCCGCAGCATGTCCGCATAGGTCAGGGCGAACCGGGGGTCGAAAAGCTGGACTGCAGCCTCGGCAGCCGCCAACGCCAGCGCGGGAGCCAGTTCGGCCTCGCACTCATGGGTCCAGGCGGCGAAGGACATCAGTTCATCCACCGTCATGATTGCCGGGTCCGGCTCCCTGCCGCCCAGGAGTACGTTGCGAAGCTCGCGCCGCCGGGAGATGCTCAGCCAGGTCCTGACAACATCCCCGATGTATTTCTCGCGCAGCGACACCCAGCGGTTCTCGGAGTCGTCGATCTCGAGCAGCGCGCCGTCCTCCATGTCCGCAACCACGTCCGCGCCGTAGATCGCGGTGAGGCTGGACAACTCCACGCGCCGGGCGCAGGAGAGCATTTCGATGACCTCGCGGGTCTCGGGAGTTTCCCGCGACCAGCGGGAGCGGACGATGTCATCAAGGCTGGCGGCGCCGTCGAGCACCACCTTGTCCCGCAGCGTCCAGACCGAATCGGAGAGGACCAGGTTTCCGGAGAGCTGCTGTTCGGTGACAAGGGCTTTGAGCAGCAGTGGATTTCCGCCCACCATCTGGTGGTAGGTGCTGACCAGGGAGGAAGCGACCCGGTGGCCCAGCAGGGACAGCAGCACCTGCCTGGTTTGCAGCTCGTTGAGGTTGCTGAGCCGTACTTCGGTCAGCTTCCGGTCCGTAAGGAGCCAGTGGAAATCAGCCGGAAGGTCGCTGGAGTTTGGGGCGACGGCAACGATCTTCGCCGTGCCGGTCAGCAGGACGTTCAGCAGCACGCCCGCGCTCATGTCGTCGATGCAGGCGGAGGTGTCCAGCGTAATAACGCATGGCCTGCCGGCGGCGTCGCTGCGGATCAACGAGGTGATGCCCCGGAGGATGGCGGTGGGCGAGCCCATGTAGGCCTGCGGGAGCCGGGCCAGCAGGAATGAGAGGCAACCGTACGGGGTGGCGGATCCCGAAGGCCCACTCCGGAGCTGCAGGGACCAGATATCCGGGCCGAGGTCCGCCACGGCGGCGCGGGCAAGGGAGGACTTGCCCACTCCCCTGGGACCGGTGATCACCACTCCCAAGGAGTTTTCGCTGGTCAGGGCGGTGCGGACGGCGTCGAGGTTGGCGCTTCGTGCAGGCATGGACCATTGCTGGCCCTCCGGTGCCCCGGAGGATGGCGTGGGCAGCCCGTCACCTTGCGGCGTTGACCCACGTCCCCAGCTGAGTGGCTCGATTGACATGAACTTTTCCCCTACATCCTGCAATAGCGGGATGTAGCCCCATTGCTCCCCCGCATAGGAAGAAGAGTACCCCGTGCCACAGACAGGGAAACAGGGCCAGAGGGAACTTTTACGATTCCGGCTGGCGTATTTCCGTTTTGGCAGGGTGGAACTTCTGCTGCGCCGCCGTGAGTCCCTCCCGGAGCAGGGACTCTACGGCGTCGGCGGCATCGTCCAGCAGGAAAGGTAATTCCTTGTGTTCCGCGGTGCCGAAGTCGCGAAGGACAAAGTCGGCGGTGTCCATCCGTCCGGGCGGCCGTCCCACCCCGACGCGGACCCGCAGGTAGTCCTTGGTGCCGAGTGCCTTGGAGATGTCCCGCAACCCGTTATGGCCGCCTTCCCCGCCACCGAGCTTGAGTTTGACCGTGTTGAAGGGGATGTCGATTTCGTCATGCACCGCGACGACGTGGTCCGCGGGGATGCCGTAGAAGTTGGCCAGGGCCGAGACGGGGCCTCCGGATACGTTCATGTAGCTCATCGGCTTCGCCAGGACCACCCTGGGGCCGCCGATGCCAAGCCGGCCTTCGAGGACCTGGGCGCGGGCTTTATGGGTTTTGAAGCCGGACCCAATGCGGCCGGCGAGTTCATCGAGCACCATCTGGCCCACGTTGTGCCTGTTGCCTTGGTACTGCGTGCCGGGGTTGCCGAGGCCAACGATCAGCCAGGTGTCAGTCATGGATTCAATCCTAGGGGGATGGCGTGGACAGGATGGCAGCGTCCGGAAGGACGCCCGCCTGCGGACATGGCAGTGGCCGGGCCCCTCGGGGGTCCGGCCACTGCGGGAACTGCGGAGTGGTTACTCTGCTGCGGCTTCTTCTGCTGCGGGAGCTTCCTCTGCTGCGCCCTCGGCGGCAGCTTCGGTTTCAGTTTCCTCGGCGATTTCGACGGCCTCGGAGATGTTCACCACGAGTGCCTCGGCGTCCGTCAGGAGGACGGTGCCCTTGGGCAGGACCAGGTCGGAGGCGTGGATGTGCTCGCCGGCGGCGCGGCCTTCAACACTGACCACGACGGCGGTGGGCAGGTGGGTTGCCTCGGCCTCGAGGGACACGACGGTCAGTTCCAGGTTGTGGACGGTGCCGGGGGCGGTTTCGCCTTCAACGTGGACCGGAACGTCAACCGTGACCTTTTCGCCCTGGCGGACGGTCAGGAGGTCGATGTGCTCGATGATCTGCTTTACGGGATCGCGCTGGATGTCCTTGACCAGGGCCAGGTGGCCTTCGCCGTTGATGTCCAGGGACAGCAGGGCGTTGGCGGTGCGGACCGCGAGGGTGGTGGCCTTGGCCGGGAGGGTGACGTGGATGGGCTCTGCGCCGTGGCCGTAGATGACGGCGGGGATCAGGTTGGCCATCCGGGCGCGGCGGGCGTAGCCCTTGCCGAATTCGGTGCGCAGTTCTGCTGCGAGCTTCTGCTCAGACATGGAAATCTCCTTGAAGACTAAACGGTGTTCAGCAAGGGCGGAGGTCTGGTGTGACCTTCAACGCCGGGCGGCCCGGAGGCGGCCCTTCAAGAAGGCGGTCCCTGCAAAAGGACCTGCAGACCCAGTCGATAACGGAGGCTATGCCCTCCCTCGCCAAGGTATCGCCTAAAAGCCTACCAGTGGGGGGACCATTTCCTTTAATCCGCACCGCCCCTGAGCTCGCAAGCTCAGGGGGCGGTGGGGCGCAGAGCCAGCCGGCTCCTGCCGGCGGGGTCCCGTCAAGTACTGTCCTAGGCCTTGCCGTCGAAGAGGCTGGTGACGGAACCGTCGTCGAACACTTCGCGGATGGCCCTGGCAATCAAAGGCGCGATGGAAAGCACCGTGAGCTGCGGGAAACGCTGGGACGAATTGAGCGGCAGCGTGTTGGTGACCACCACTTCGCGCGCGCCGGACTCGGAGAGGCGCCGGGCCGCGGGGTCGGAGAAGACAGCGTGGGTGGCCGCGATGATGACATCCTTGGCGCCGGCGTTCTTCAGGACGGTGACGGCGCCGGAGATGGTTCCGCCGGTGTCGATCATGTCGTCGATCAGGACGCAGGTGCGGCCCTCGATCTGGCCCACGACGGTCTTGGAAACGGCCTGGTTGGGGACGGTGAGGTCGCGGCTCTTGTGGACGAAGGCCAAGGGCGCGCCGCCCAGCCGTTCGGCCCACTGTTCGGCGACGCGGACGCGGCCGGTGTCCGGCGACACCACGGTGATGTTGTCCGAACCCACGCGGGTCCGGATGTAGTCGGCCAGCAGCGGGATGGCCATCAGGTGGTCAACCGGGCCGTCGAAGAAGCCCTGGATCTGGGAGGTGTGCAGGTCCACGCTCATGATGCGGTCCGCACCGGCGGTCTTGTAGAGGTCCGCCACCAGCCGCGCGGAGATCGGCTCGCGGCCGCGGCCCTTCTTGTCCTGGCGGGCATAGGGGTAGAACGGCGAAACGACGGTGATCCGCTTGGCGGAGGCCCGCTTCAGCGAATCGATCATGATCAGCTGTTCCATGAGGTGGTTGTTCAGCGGTGCGGGGTGGGCCTGGATCACGAAGGCATCGGTACCGCGGACGCTTTCACCGGCCCGGACGTAGATCTCACCGTTGGCGAAGTCGTAGGCATCCAGCGGGAGGAGTTCGGTGCCGAGCTCCTTGGCGATTTCCCTTGCCAGCTCAGGGTGTGCCCGCCCGGAGGCGAGCACCAGCTTCTTCTCGCCGTGCGCCGTAATTTCGCTCATTGTTACTTGCCCTCTTCTGTAGATGCCGGGGTACTTGAGGAGTCAGGGGTGGCCGCCTGGGCCAGTTCGGCGGACCGGGTCCCCGGGCGGTGCGCCGGGACCCAGCCTTCAGTGTTGCGCTGGGCGGCGATGCTCAGCGCCAAGGCACCGGCCGGTACGTCCTTGCGGATCACCGCGCCGGCGCCGCTGTAGGCGCCGTCCCCCACGGTGACCGGGGCAACAAAGACCGTGTTGGAGCCTGTCCGGACGCCCGAGCCGATCACCGTGCGGTGCTTCTTCTCGCCGTCGTAATTGGCTGTGATGTTGCCGCAGCCGATGTTGGTGTCCTCGCCGATTTCGGCGTCCCCGGCATATCCCAGGTGGGACAGCTTGGAGCCGCGGCCGATGGTGACGTTCTTGGTTTCGTAGAAGGCGCCGATCTTTCCTTTTTCACCCAGGACGGTGCCAGGGCGAAGGTAGGTGAAGGGGCCGACGGCGGCGCGCGGCCCGATCACCGAGCCGGAGCCGTGGGTGCGGACCACCGTGGCACCCTCGCCGACTTCGACGTCGGTCAGGGTGGTGTCGGGGCCCACGACGGCGTCCCTGGCCACCGTAGTGGTGCCGTGCAGCTGGGTGTTGGGCAGGAGCCGGACGTCCTCGTCGAGGGTGACTGACGCGTCGATCCACGTGGTGGCCGGGTCCACCACGGTCACGCCGGCACGCATCCATGCTTCCACGGTGCGGCGGTTCAGCTCGGCACCGAGGGCTGCGAGCTGGACGCGGTCGTTGGCGCCTTCCACCTGCCAGCGGTCAGCGGTGACGACGGCGGCAACGCGGCCGCCTGCCTCGCGTGCGAGTCCCAGCACGTCGGTGAGGTATTTCTCCCCCTGGGCGTTGTCGGTGGTCACCTTGGCCAGCGCCTCGCGGAGCACGGCGGCGTCGAAGGCGTAGATCCCGGAATTGACTTCCCGGATCAGCTTTTCGGACTCGGAGGCGTCCTTGTGTTCGCGGATGCCGGTGACGGAGCCGTCCTCACCGCGAAGGATGCGGCCGTAGCCGGCGGCGTCGTCCAGGACGGCCGTGAGGACCGTGACGGCGTTGCCTTCGCGTTCGTGGGTGGCAACGAGTTCCTTCAGCAGGTCGCCGGACAGCAGGGGCACGTCACCGTAGGTGACCACCACGGTTCCAGCCAGGTCCTCATCCGCGTGCAGGGCATGCAGGGCGGCTTCCACGGCGCGGCCGGTGCCGGGCACGTCGTCCTGGTCCACAATGACGGCGTCGGGGTCGAGGGCCGATACATGGCCGGCCACCAGGTCGCGTTCATGGCGCACCACAATCGCAAGGCGCTGGGGGGCGATGCTGCGGGCCGCGCGGAGGGCGTGGCCCACCATGGACAGGCCGCCGATTTCGTGCAGGATCTTGGGGGTACGCGATTTCATCCGGGTACCGGCGCCTGCTGCCAGAACAATTACAGCGGCCGGGCCGGCATTCTCGGGGATCACGTACGGGCTCTCCTTGCTTCGTTGTGCTGGCGCTTGGCGGAACCCCGCGGGCCAAGCCGCCGGGCACCGGGTGCCATCCTCATGATCGCGCCCCGCGCAGCAGTTCCGCCCATAGGATTCGAACCTATACTCCACGGCTCCAAAGGCCGGGGTGCTGCCGTTACACCAGAGCGGACCGTGCCGGAAGACTCAAGCTCCGGGCACAAGTCCCTATTTTGCCACGGGTTCAGGGCCCTGCGCGACACAGGGCGTCCGGCTGCCGTCCGTCCCGCTGAATCCTGCCGCCGGCGGTGGGGCATGATGGGAAGGTGAGCAACAACCTTCCGCGGATGCGGATGACTGGCCTGCAGCGCCGAAGCCAGCTGATCGACGTCGGCCGCGGCCTTTTCGCCGCCCGGGGGCTGGACGGAACCACCATCGAGGAAATCGCTGCCTGCGCTGGTGTGTCCAAACCGGTCATCTACGAACACTTCGGTTCCAAGGAAGGGCTCTACACCGAAGTGGTGGACTGCGAATTCCACATCCTGCTGGATGCCGTCAATGCCGCCCTGACCGAGCAAGCCAAACCCCGCGTCCTCGTTGAGCGGGCGGCCCTGGCCCTGCTCACCTACATCGAGGAACGCACGGAGGGCTTCCGTATCCTGATGCGCGACGCTCCCCCGTCCCAGCCTGAGGGCGCGTTCTCCACCCTGCTCTCCCACGTCACCGCCCGCGTGGAGCACATCCTCTCCGACGAGTTTTCCCGCCGCGGCCTCAGCGGCGAGGACGGAGCCATGTACGCCCAGATGCTCGTGGGCATGGTGGCCATGACCGGCCAGTGGTGGCAGGACAGCCGCCAGCCCGACAAGCAGACCGTGGCCGCGCACCTGGTCAACCTGGCCTGGAACGGCCTGACCGGGCTCAAGAAGGACCCTGAGCTGCAGTCAGAGGGGTGAGTTGTCACCTTCGTGAGCGGGGCACCTGCGTCCGGTCCGGGTCCGCGGCACAGGAGCCCTTCGCCGTCGCTTAGACACAACGCATAGGGGCACCTGCGGTCGCTGGGCGACCTACGGCGCCCGATGCGCCGCGATGCGCGACTACACGAAGGCCTTCTGCACCGCTGGTGCCCGCGTCGCCTTTGTCAGTCGCCGAGGAGTTCGGAGGCTTCCAGCCACTCCATTTCCAGGGCGTCTTTTTCGTCGGTGAGGTTCTTGAGCTGTTTGTTCTGGTCGGCGAGCTTGTCGAAGTCGCCGGCCTCGGTGGTCTTCAGCATCAGGTCATGAAGCTTCTTTTCCTCCTGGTCCAGCTTCTTGATTTGCCGCTCGATCCTGTTGAGGGCCTTGCGGGCCTCGCGCTTCTCGGCCTCGGAGGGTCCGTTGCCAGCGCCACCGCCGGCCTGTGCCTGGCCTGCGCTGGTGACCGGGTTTCCGCCGCCTGTCACTGTTGAGCCGGCCAGTGCTGCTTCGCGCAGTTCGAGGTACTGGTCCACGCCCCCGGGCAGTCCGCGCAGCTTGCCGTCGCCGAGCAGTGCCATCTGGTGGTCGGTCACCCGTTCAAGCAGGTAGCGGTCGTGGCTGACCACCACCAGGGTGCCCGGCCAGCCGTCCAGGACGTCCTCAACGGCGGCGAGGGTGTCGGTGTCGAGGTCGTTGGTGGGCTCATCGAGCATCAGCACGTTGGGTTCGCCCACCAGCAGCCGGAGGAGCTGCAGGCGGCGCCGCTCACCGCCGGAGAGGTCGCGCACGGGTGTCCACTGTTTCTGGTTGGTGAATCCGAGCTGCTCCACCAGCTGGCCGGCCGTGAATTCCTTGCCACCCACGTTGAACGAACGCTTTTCCCGCTCGATGACCTCGATGACGCGCAGGTCAGCGACGTCGTCGAGCTCCTTGACTTCCTGGGTGAGCACGGCGGTGACAACCGTTTTGCCCTGCTTGCGCTTGCCGGCGTCGGGCGTGATCTCGCCGTTGAGCAGCTTGAGGAGGGTGGTCTTGCCCGCGCCGTTGACGCCCACCAGGCCCAGGCGCTCCCCCGGGGCCAGGCGCAGGGTGACGTTGTCGAAGAGCTTCCTGCCGTCGTCGCCCTGGAAGTTCAGGGACACGTTCTCGAGGTCCAGGACGTCCTTGCCCTGGCGGGCGGTGGCCATCTTGCTCAGCGCCATCGAGTCGCGCGGAGCCGGGACGTCCGCGATGAGCGCGTTGGCTGCCTCGATCCGGAACTTCGGCTTTGCGGTGCGGGCGGGGGCGCCGCGCCGCAGCCAGGCGAGCTCCTTCTTGACCAGCTGCTGGCGCTTGCCTTCCACCACGGATGCCATCCGGTCGCGTTCGGCCCGCGCCAGCACATAGGCGGCGTAACCGCCTTCAAAGGGGTCCACGATCCCGTCGTGCACTTCCCAGGTCTTGGTGCAGACTTCGTCGAGGAACCACCGGTCGTGGGTGACTACGAGGAAGGCGCCCTGGTTGGCCCGCCAGCGCGTCTTCAGGTGCCGGGCCAGCCAGGCCACCCCTTCGACGTCGAGGTGGTTGGTGGGCTCGTCCAGCATGATGACGTCGTGGTCCTCGATGAGCAGCTTGGCCAGGGCCACGCGGCGCTTCTGGCCGCCGGAAAGGGCGTGGACGTTGGCGTGCCAGTCGACGTCGGACACCAGGCCGCCCATGATTTCCCGGATGCGGGGGTTGCGGGCCCATTCGTAGTCCGCCTGGTCCCCCACGATCGCCGCACCCACCGTCAGGTCGCCGTCGAGCACGTCGCTCTGGTCCAGGTACCCCACGTTGACGTCGCCGCGTTTGGTGACCCGGCCGGAGTCCGGGGTGGAACGCAGGGACAGCAGGCGCATCAGGGTGGACTTGCCGTCACCGTTGCGGCCCACCATGCCGATCCGGTCCCCTTCCTCCAGTCCCAGGGTGATGCCGTCCAGGACGGTGCGGGTTGCGTAGGAAACCGTGAGGTTTTCGCCGCCAAGAAGGTGTGCCAAAGGGAACTGCTTTCTGCTGCCGGACTGGAAGTGTTAGAGGAGGGTGTCGGAGATGATTCGTGCGCCCGGGACGGGGCCGTGGACGGCGAGTGCTGTCAGGCCGTAGCGCTGCAGGTCCTCTGCGAGGGCAGCGGCTGCCACGGAGTCTTCGGCCAGCAAAGCCACGGTGGGGCCGGATCCGGAGACCATGCCTGCAATGGCGCCATGGGATTCACCGATTCCCAGCGTATCGCGCAGCGCAGGCGAGAGTTCAATGGAGGCACGCTGCAGGTCGTTCACCAGTACACGGCCCAGGGACTCGGCGTCGCCGCCGCGCAGCGCCGCGAGGATCTGTGGATCAACCCCGGCGGGTTCTTCGGCGTCGATTCCCCCGGCGCCGCGCAGGCGGTCCAGGGTCCGGTACACCTCGGGCGTGGAGAGGCCGTAGTCTGCCACCACCAGCACCCAGTGGGTTTGCGCCTTGGCCAGGGCCGGAGACAGTTCGTCGCCCAGGCCGAGGCCGACGGCGGTTCCGCCCAGGAGCGAGAACGGGACGTCTGCGCCCAGTTCCGCTGCGAGGTGTGCCAGTTCCTCACGGGACAGTCCGCTGTTCCAGAGGGCGTCGCAGGCCAGGAGGGTGGCTGCGGCGTCGGCGGAACCACCGCCCATGCCGCCGGCCACCGGTACCCGTTTGGTGATCTCCAGGTGCACGCCGGTGGCGTGTTCGGAAACGTCGGCCATGATGGCGGCCGCCTTGTAGGCCAGGTTGCTGCCGTCCAGGGGGATGTCGACGTCGTCGAGGTCCAGGGTGCTTTCCGGGCTGAGGCTGATGGTGATGCCGGGGGCAGCGGTACTGGTGGCGGCCACTTCCTCATACAGGGACACCGCGAGGTAGACGCTGGCCACCGAGTGGTAGCCGTCCGGCCGCAGCGGCCCCACTGCCAGGGAGACGTTGACCTTGCCGGGTGCCTTGACCCGGACTGTCCTGGCAGCGAAGCGCCCTGCCGCGCTCACGGGCGGTTTTCCCTGGCTTCGGCGATCCGGGCGAATGCTGCAATGTCGATGACTTCGCCGCGCGCGGTGGGATCCACGCCGGCCGCCAGCAGGCAACGCTCGGCTTCCGGCGCTCCCCCGGCCCAGCCGGCCAGTGCGGCACGGAGCGTCTTGCGCCGCTGCGCAAACGCAGCATCCACCACGGCAAACACCTGCTCGCGGGTGGCAGTGGTGGCCGGTGGTTCGCGGCGGGTGAAGGCCACGAGGCCGGAGTGGATTTTCGGGGCCGGCCAAAAGACGTTCATGCCGATCACGCCGGCCTTGCGCATCTGGCTGTACCAGGCGGCCTTGACGGACGGCACGCCGTAGGTCTTGGATCCCGGCCCGGCGGCCAAACGGTCCGCTACCTCGTCCTGCACCATCACCAGGCCGTGCCGCAGGCTGGGGAAATGCTGCAGCAGGTGCAGCACCACGGGAACGGCCACGTTGTACGGCAGGTTGGCCACCAGGGCAGTGGGTTCCACCGGCAGTTCGGTGACTTTCATGGCGTCGGCGTGCACCAGGTGGAATGCGTTGGCGGCGGCCGGCCGCCATTCGTTCACCGTTTCGGGGAGCTTCGCGGCGAGTACAGGGTCGATTTCGACGGCGACGACCGCGGCTGCGGCGTCGAGCAGGCCCAGCGTCAGGGACCCCAGGCCAGGACCGACTTCAAGGACCGTCTCGTCCGGCCCCACGCCCGCGGCCGCAACAATGCGGCGGATCGTATTGCCGTCAATGACAAAGTTCTGGCCCAGGGTCTTGGTGGGCCTGACCCCGATTTCCGCTGCCATCCGGCGAATGTCGGAGGCACCGAACAACGGTGCGGGCACGGCGGGGATCGGTTCAGTCACCTAGGTATCCTATCCCGCGCGGCACGCCGGCCCTTCCGGTTAACGGCGATGGCCGGCCCCGGAGTACCCGGGGCCGGCCATCGCCGTCAGCTGCGCGTTTGTGCCACGCGGATCAGCGGCTGGCCGCCCAGCCGCAGCCCCACGGCGACAGGCCGCGCTGCGCGTAGACGCGGTTGGCGATGTCGATCTGCTGGGCCTTGGTGGCGAGGCTCGCGTTCGGAGCGTAAGCACCGCCGCCGGCGCCGATCCAGGTCTGGATGTCGAACTGCAGGCCGCCGTAGTAGCCGTTGCCGCTGTTGATGCTCCAGTTACCGGTGGACTCGCACTGGGCGATCTTGTCCCACATGGCTTCGTTCATCATGGCCGGTGCTGCCGCGCCGGTGTTGGCACCGGCAGCGGCGGGGGCCGCCGCAGCCTGGACCGCAGGCTTGGCTTTGGTGCCCACGGTGACCTTCTCGGTGACCGGCTGGACTGCGACATTCTCCGACACCAGGGTGCGGGAGGCCTCCCGGCCATCCACGAGCACCAGCTTGAAGGTGCGCTCGATCTTTCCGGCGGATCCGGCCTGGGTCACCTGCTTCTCACCCTTGAGCATGTCTGCGCTCTCGGCGGTGACCGTATCGAAGGGGACGTCCTCGCTGGTAACGGCGGTCTGGCCGGTGTCCACCCTGGAGACCTTGATGACCATGTTGTTCACCACGTTGGCGTTGGCCGGCTGCGAAGACCGGTCGTTGGCGCCGAGGGTCACTCCGGAGTCCTCAAGGACCTTGCCGACCGTAGGGGCGGTGGTGGTGGAGGTGTTGACTTTGCCGTCGGCAACGATGCTGACGGTCTTGGGCGTGGAGATGGAGACGTAGGAACCGGCCGGCGCGAGGGTGGCATCCTTGGGCGCTGACACGGAGGACGCACTTGCCACACCGAGTTCGGTCACCAGGTCCTCGACGTCCTGCGCCGTGGTGTTAACCGTCTTCTCGGCCCCGTCAAGGCTGACCTTGACTTCCTTGGCCTGGTTGATGTTGATGATGGTGCCGTCCTGGACGGTGGCGTCCAGGGAGGGCGAGACGCGGTCGCCGGGCTTCAGGTCCAGGTTGGCGCTCTTGACCACCTGTGCCACTGTTCCACCAAAGGACTGCACGGACGACGCTTGGCCGTCCACGTTGAGCGTGACTGTTTTGTTATTGCCCACGAAGGCTACGAGGCCTGCGACCAGGCCGCAAAGCACCAGCAGCTGGGCGCCAACCTTTATAAAGCTGAACTTGCCGTCCGATGTGAAGAACTTGATCACGATTGCCCGTAACTCTCGGTCCATCCGGGCACGGGGAACGCGCAATAAAATGCCCGGAGCAACCTCGAAAGGAGAGTCCGGGCACCCATGCGCCGCCACACTCCGCGCAGCGGCAAGGCCGATTATTGGTCAAGCCGGACCGGCTGCACGTGGAGTGAAATTACCCGTTGGCCTTCCCCGACCCCGGCTAATAGTTTTCCACTGTAACCGTAGCGTTATAAAGCAGCCAACATTTTTGCATACCAGGTATACAGTCAAGGGTTGAGGTTGAGACTGCGGTCAGGACCAGGATCCGTATGCCCGTGCGGTATTTTCGCTGATTTCGGTGCACAGGACGGCAAGGTCGGAGCCTGTCAATTCTGCCATGGCCCGCACGGTGTAAGGGACCATGTAGCTCGCGTTCGGACGCCCCCGGTGCGGGTGCGGCGTCAGGAACGGGGCGTCCGTTTCCACCATGACTAGCTGCCGGTCAGCGACCGCGAGCGCAGCCCGGAGGTTCGCAGCGTTCTTGAACGTCAGGGTGCCGGCAAAGGACATCCACCAGCCCTGCTCATTGCATGTCCTGGCAAGGTCCTCATCCCCGGAAAAACAATGGAACACCACCCGCTCCGGCGCCCCTTCCTCCCGGAGTACCCGGACGACGTCCGCGTGGGCATCCCGGTCATGGATCTGCAGGGTCAGGTCCAGCCGCTTTGCGATATCGATGTGGCGCCGGAACGAGTACTCCTGGTGCCGCAGCCCCTCGCCTTCCGTGCGGTAGAAGTCCAGCCCGGTTTCGCCGATGGCCCGGATGCGCGGATGCGCGGCCAGCTGTTCGATCTCGGCAAGGGCCGCTTCCAGTTCACCCCGGGCGGCGTAGTGCGGAGCATCGTTAGGATGCAGCGCTACCGCTCCGAGGAGCCGTTCGTCCAGGTCCACCGCTTCCACTGTGAACCGCGAGGACTCCAGGTCGCAGCCAACCTGGACAGCCCCCTGCACCCCGACAGCCGCTGCAGCGTCGAGGGCAGCCTTGATCCCTACCGGCCCCTTTCCTTCCGGGAAGTCCAGGTGGGTGTGGTTGTCCATGACCGGGACCGGCAACGGTTCCGGTGCCGGCGGGAAATCCCTGCGGCGTCCTGCGTCAGGATCGGTGGTTGCCTCTGCGGCAGGCGCCCGGTAGGCGGCGGGAATGGACGAATCGCACATCCAATCAGCCTAGCGGCCCCAGGCTCCCCCATATTTGCCGGAACTCTCTGTCAGGCAGGGCAGTTGTGTTAGTAGTCTGGAACGAACACACGCGCACGCCCACCGAGGGGCGAAGGCAGGCTTGCTGTCACGTCCAGGTGAAACCCGGGCTGAAAGGTTGCCGATGGAACCCCACCGACGCACTGCCAACGATGGAAGCGCACCGAACCTCAACCTGGCCGGCGTCGCCGATCCTGTCAGCCACCTGAACGGCCACAGGCCGGCAGCCATGGAGTCCGGAGCCTTCCACGCAGCCGCGCAACGTATCCTGACCACCGTCAACACGGTCATCGACGGCAAATCCGATGCCGCCAAGCTGGCGCTCACCGTCCTCCTCGCCCAGGGCCACCTGCTGGTGGAGGACGTGCCCGGCGTCGGAAAGACCCTGCTGGCAAAAACCCTGGCCCGAACCATTGACTGCACTGTCAACCGAATCCAGTTCACCCCGGATCTCCTGCCCTCCGACGTCACGGGGGTGTCCATCTACAACCAGGCCTCGAGGCTCTTCGAATTCCGGCCCGGGGCGGTGTTCGCCAACATCGTCATCGGCGACGAAATCAACCGGGCGTCCGCCAAGACCCAGTCCGCCCTCCTCGAGTGCATGGAGGAGCACCAGGTGACGGTGGACGGCACATCCTACAAACTCGATGAGCCGTTCATGGTAGTGGCCACCCAGAACCCCATCGAAATGGAAGGGACGTATCCTCTGCCCGAAGCCCAGCGGGACCGCTTCATGGCCAGGATTTCCATGGGCTACCCGGACAAGGACGCCGAGATCGAGATGCTCGAGACCCACCAGGCGGTCTCGCCGCTGGCGAATGTCTCCCCCGTGGTCACGGCCGCCGATGTCGCCGCCATGATTGCCACCGTCCAGCAGGTGTTCGTGTCGGGTCCCGTGAAGGAATACACGGTGTCACTGGGCAGGGCCACACGGGAGAGCCCGCTGCTGAGGCTCGGTGCGAGCCCCCGGTCCATGCTGCAACTGCTGCGCGCCGCCAAGGCCACGGCAGCCCTGGACGGACGCGATTTTGTCCTCCCGGACGATGTGGCTGACGTGGCGGAGGCCGTCCTGGCGCACCGGATCATTCTTGACCGGAAGGCTGCCGGCGCCGGCGAAACCCCGCACAGCGTCCTGCGGGGCATCCTGTCCCGGCTGCCCGTGCCGCAGGCTGCCGCCGGACAGCCCGACCGGGCCGGGGCCGCCGCCGGCAGCAGGAACCGCTAGGCGAATGCCATGGCCCTCCTGGACAAGCTCCCGCGGCACCTGTTCACCAGGCGCGGGTGGGGCATGCTCGCGGGCGGCGCCTCCGCGCTGGCTGCGGCCCAGGTCATGGGACGCCGTGACCTCCTGACCCTGGCACTGCTGCTGCTTCTGCTGCCCCTTGTCTCCCTCGCGGGCGTCCGCCTCGTCAAACCGCGCTTCCGGGTCTACCGGGAGTTCAACCCCTCACCGGTGGAAACCTCAGCACCCGCCGTGGTTTCCCTCGCGGTGGCCAGGACCGGCCCGGGCAGCGGGCGCGTCGTCATGGACGAGCGGCTCCCGGCCCAGTTCGGCCACCCACCCGCCTTCCGGTTCCCGTCCCGCGCCGCCACCGGCGGCACCAGCCGCTACGAATACCACCTCACCTCCAGGTATCGCGGACAGTTCAGGATCGGACCGGTCACGGCCGAGTTCACCGACCCCTTCGGTCTCTCGCTGCACCGGCGGTCCATTGACGACGGCGACGTCCTCACCGTGACGCCTGCCGCCGTCGTCCTGCCTGCCACAGGATTGGCAGGGGCCCGGGGCAACGACGGCGTGACCGCCACCCGGGTGCGGGCAAACCCCAGCGATGACGACGTGATGACCCGTGAATACCGCCACGGCGACCCGATGCGGAGGGTCCACTGGGCGGCCACGGCCAGGCACGGGGCCCTGATGGTCCGGCAGGAAGAATCCGTGACCACGCCGGAAGCGACCATCATCCTGGACCACCGTTCCGGGGCGTTCGCAGGCGGGCCGGGAACCTCGTCCCCGGGGCTGCGGAGCCACGACGGGCATGCACCGGCCACCAGCGACACGTTCGAATGGTCGGTTGTTGCTGCCATGTCCGTCAGCGCCCACCTGGCAGAACGCAATTACGGCCTTCGCCTCCTGGATGCCGGAGGCGAACCGGCGTTCCTGCACTCGCCGTCGTCCACAGAGCCGGCGGCCGAGGAGTACAACGGCCCGTCCGGCCTGCAGTCAATCGCCGAAAGCCTGGCTGCGATCCACCTCTCCGGCCCGCTCCACCCACGGCGGGACGGCGGGCTCCTGGACAAAAGCGGCCGCGCCGCGGAGCACCGGGCCGCGGGAACGCGGACGCACCCTGGCATCGACCAGGGGCCGCCGGCGTTTGACGACCACTTGATGGACAAGCTCTCCGCGCACCGGATGCGGGGGCCGCTGATTGCAGTGCTGGGCAGGATTACCGGCGAGGAGGCGGCGGCCCTGGCTCCGGCTGCCGCCTATGGCACCGACGCGTTCGCCCTCTTGGCCGTGGAACGTCCCGCGGAGTTCCAGCATGTCCTGGAGGTGCTGCGGCAGGGCGGCTGGCGGGCCGTGGCCGCGGGGCCGAATACCCGGCTTTCTGCAGTGTGGGGCCAGTTCGGCCAGGATCCGGCCCTCCCGGTGGCACCGGCGTCGGAGGTCCGCCGGGGAGCGGGGGTGGCCAAATGACCATGGCACCGGCCCGGCCAACAGGGGCCGGGCAGCAAGCGCACGGCAATCCCGGGGTGCCCGCAGGACGAACGGGCGCGGGCGCCTATCCCTGGGCCATGGCGGCAGCCATCGCGGCGGCAGCCTGCGGAGCTGCGCTGTCCCTGAACGGCGTCCTTCGCGGCTGGAACTGGTACTGGGCCGCCATGACCACGGTGGTGGCGGTGGCCTTCACCATGGCAGCACTACGTTCCGTCCGCGCCCAGCCCCTGCTGGTGACCACCGGCGGGTTCGTGGCCCTGGGCGGTGTGCTGACCCTGACGTTCTTCCGCGGTTCCAGCTTCCTATGGGTCGTCCCCACCGGGGCCACACTGCCGGAACTGGACCGGTTGATCCAGCGCGCTAGCGAAACGGTCCTGGCCGAGACAGCGCCCGTGGCGCCGAACGCCGGAATTGTCATGGTGGTCTGCGCCATACTCGGCCTGGCCGTCATCCTGGTCGATGCCCTCGCAGTGCCGCTGGCCATGCCCGCAGCTTCCGGCGTCGGGCTGCTGGCCCTGCTGGTGGTCCCGGCCATGATCAAACCCCAGAGCGTGGGCGTCGGAAGCTTCGTCGCCACGGCGGCGGGGTACCTGATCATCCTTGCCTGCAGCCAGTGGTTCGCGCCGGACGGCAGGGTGCAGGGCGGATCGGCGCGCAGCCCGGGGCTGATGCGGCGGGCCGCCGTAACCGGCGCCGTGGCCCTGGCCGCCACCCTGGTGTTGCCCCTGGCCATCCCCGGCTTCGACCGTGGCACCTTCCCGCAGGGTTCACGGCTGAACCCATGGGGCGGCTCCACCGGCCTCAACCCGATGATCACCCTGGGCAGCAGCCTGCGCACCCCGGACGGAAGCGGCAGGATCACGTACGCCACCAACTCGCCCGTACCCCTCTACCTGCGCTCGGTGACGGTGGACAATTTCGACGGCGACTCCTGGGGCCCGGATGACCGGACCGGCTCCAGGGTGCCGCTGGACGGCCGGATCGACCCCGGCTATCCGGTCCTCACCGACGAGCAGGTGCGCCTGGTCACCGCCATCGACGCCGGGTCCTTCACCAGCCCGTACCTCCCGGTCCCCTATGCGCCCGAAACCGTCAGCGGCCTCGGCGGACAGTGGACCTGGGATCCTGCCACGCTGAGCATCAAGGCCACTGACACCACCACCCGGCGGCAGGAATACCTGGTGACCTCTGCGGTGCCCAAGCTCACCGCAGCCCTGCTGGCCCAGTCCTCGGGTCCGGCCCGCGGCATCGCCGATGTGTTTACCAGGGTCCCGGGCAACGTGCCGGACATTGTGAAAACCACGGCGCAGAACGTGGCGGGAGGCGCGGGGACCCCCTACCAGAAGGCCATGGCCCTCCAGAAGTACCTCCGGTCCTCCGAGTTCACCTACTCGCTTCAGTCACCGGTGCAGGGCGGCTACGACGGCAACGGGCTCTCCGTCCTGGCCGACTTCCTGCAGCAAAAGAGTGGGTACTGCATCCACTACGCCTCCGCGATGGCGGTGATGGCCAGGCTGGAAGGCATTCCGAGCAGGATTGCCGTGGGTTACGCACCGGGCAGGCTGACGGGGGCCAGCATCACGGTGGCCGGGCAGGGCTCCCTCCCGGAGTACGAGGCCGATGCGCGCGACGCCCATGCCTGGCCCGAACTGTACTTCCAGGGGCTGGGCTGGGTGGCCTTCGAACCGACGCCTTCCCGCGGAGTTGTCCCCGACTACGCCACCGAGGCTTCGGCATCATCCGGTGCCGAGTCCCTGGGCAACAACGACGGACTCATTCCTGACACCGTCCCCGCACCCTCACCGGCTGCCACGGCAACTGCGCAGGCCGTCCCCGGCGCAGGCGGCAGCGGCACCGGCGACGGCGCGCAGTTGATGCCCTGGCTCCTCGGTACCGCCGGAGCCGCCGCCCTGCTGCTCCTGGCCGGAGCCCCGCATATGGTCCGGACCGGCACCCGGTCACGCAGGCTGCACCCCAAACGTCCGGACCTGGCAGTGCCCCTGGCGTGGAGCGAACTGAGGGACCTTGGCACCGATTACGGGCTGCCACCCGGAGAGAGCGAGACGCCGAGGACCTATGCGGCCCGGTTCCGCAGCACGCTGCTGGGCGAGCCCGGCGGCATGGACCGGGACGCCCACGAGGCAGTGGCATCCCTGACCGCGGCCTTCGAACAGCACAGGTACGGCCGTCCCGGCAGTGAAGGTCCAGCCGGTGCGTTGGGCCCGGACCTTGCTGCCGGAGTTGCCGCCGTGGAGGAGTCCCTCCAGGCGAACGCTCCCCGGTCCAGGCGGTGGGCTGCCTCCTGGCTCCCCCGGTCCGTCACGCGCCGCCTGGGGCTGCTGCTGGGGATGCCGTTCAGCGCCGCCGGCCGCGCCATCCGGCGGCTGCCGCGTGCCAGGGCCCAGGTGGGGCCGGCAGCGGACGACGGCGGCAGCAGGTCGCGCGGGGGCTGAACGCAATGTGCCGGCCGGGAAATTTCCCGGCCGGCACATGCAGGTTTCTTGCCGGAATCAGCCGGCGTAAGGGTCAGCGATACCGATGTACTGCGTGTAGAGGTACTCCTCGATGCCTTCCAGGCCGCCTTCACGGCCCAGTCCGGACTGCTTCACTCCACCGAACGGCGCCGCGGCGTTGGAGATGACGCCGGCGTTCAGGCCGAGCATGCCGGTCTCCAGCTTTTCGCCCATCCGGATACCCCGGTTGATGTCCTTGGTGAAGACGTAGGCCACCAGGCCGTATTCGGTGTTGTTGGCCAGGCGGACAGCTTCGTCCTCGCTGCCGAAGGTGATGATCGGGGCCACCGGGCCGAAGATTTCCTCGGACAGGATGCGCGTTCCCTCGGAGACTCCGGACAGGATGGTGGGCTGGTAGAAGTAGCCCGGGCCCTCTACCGGTCCGCCGCCCAGGACGGCCTTGGCGCCGGAAGCGACGGCGTCGGAGACCAGTTCGTGGACCTTGTCCCGGCTCTTGGCGTCGATCAGCGGCCCCACCTTGGATTCGGGCTCAGTGCCGCGGGCGGTGGTCATTTCCTTCATTTTCGCGGCGAACTTCTCCGCGAATTCGGCGGCGACGGACTCGTGGACGATGAACCGGTTGGCAGCGGTGCAGGCCTCGCCCATGTTGCGGAGCTTCGCCGCCATGGCGCCGGTAACGGCGGCGTCCAGGTCGGCGTCCTCGAAGACCAGGAACGGGGCATTGCCGCCGAGCTCCATGGAAGTGCGCAGCACGTTTTCGGAGGCATCGGCCAGCAGGCGGCGTCCAACTTCGGTGGAGCCGGTGAAGGACAGCTTCCGGAGGCGGGAGTCCTTGATCAGGGGTCCGGTGGTAGCTCCGGCCGTGGAGGTGGGAATGACGTTGAGGACACCGGCGGGCAGGCCGGCCTCCTGCATGACGGCGGCGAACAGCTGGGAGGTCAGCGGGGTGAGGTTCGCCGACTTCAGCACCATGGTGCAGCCCGCCGCGACCGCCGGGGCAATCTTGCGGGTGGCCATGGCCAGCGGGAAGTTCCACGGGGTGATCAGCAGGCACGGACCCACCGGTTTCTTGGTCACCAGGAGGCGGGACTTGCCGTCGGGGGAAACGGAGTAACGGCCAAAGGCACGCACTGCTTCCTCGGAGAACCAGCGCAGGAACTCAGCGCCGTAAGTCACCTCGCCGCGTGCTTCGGCCAGCGGCTTGCCCATTTCCAGGGTCATCAGGAGGGCGAAGTCTTCAGCCCGTTCCGTCACCAGGTCGAAGGCCCGGCGGAGGATTTCGCCGCGTTCGCGGGGCGGGACCTTCGCCCAGGACTCCTGGGCTGCCGCGGCAGCATCCAGGGCCGCCGCGCCGTCCTCGGGGCCGGCGTCGGCGATGCTCAACAGCACCTTCCCGGTGGCGGGATCCTCGACGTCGAACGTCTTGCCGGAAGCGGCGTCGCGCCACTCCCCGTTGATGAGCAGCCCGGTGGGAACGGAGGCCAGAAGCCGGGTTTCGCGCTCGGCGGTAACGGCCGGCTGTGCAGTGACAGTCACGATGACTCCCTCGTCGGTAGGGTTTTGGCAGCCCTTCGCCGCGGCCGGAGTGACCGGGATCATGGGGCTGATTAACAGCCAGACTACTGCGGGGCACTGCCATGGTCTACGCCGTTGCGCACTGCGGAATCGCTGCTGCGCTGTGCAGCTGCACAGCGCAGCAGCACAGCGCAGCAGCACGGTTCCGGGAGTGCGCCGGGCGGGCCCTGCGGACCTTAGCGGGCGGCGAGGACCGCGGAGTAGAGTTCCCGCTTGCTGACGCGGACGTCCTCGGCCACGGCGGCCACCGCTTCCTTCAGCCGGATGCCCTGGGCCACCAGTTCGTTGACGGCCGCCACGTGGTCTTCCGGGGTCCCTGCTGCCTGTTCGGGAGCGCCGCCCAGGACCACGGCGATCTCGCCGCGGACCTCGTTGTCCTCGGCCCACTGGAGGAGTTCGCCCACGGTGCCGCGGATGACTTCCTCATATGTTTTCGTCAGCTCGCGGCACACTGCGATCCGGCGGTCCGGGCCGAACCTTTCCCGCAGGGCCCGCAGCATTGCCTCGAGCCGGTGTGGGGCCTCGAAGAACACCATGGTGCGCCGCTCCCCCGCCAGGTCCGCCAGGCGGGAGGCCCGCTCGCCTGCCTTGCGCGGCAGGAATCCTTCGAAGCAGAACCGGTCGGTGGGCAGGCCGGAGAGCGCCAGTGCGGTGAGGACGGCGGATGGCCCCGGAACAGCGGTGACGGGGAGTCCCGCCGCGATGGCCCCCTCCACCAACCGGAACCCGGGGTCCGAGACCGCAGGCATCCCGGCGTCGGTCACCATCAGCAGCGTGCTGCCTGCACGCACCTGGTCCAGGAGCTCGGCCGTCCGGGTGGCCTCGTTGTGCTCGTGGTAGCTGATGATGCGGCCCGCAACGGCGACACCCAGGCTTTGGACCAGGCGGTGGAGGCGCCGGGTGTCCTCCGCCGCCACGATGTCCGCCGTACCCAGCAGTTCCACCAGCCGGGCGGAGGCATCGCCCGTGTTACCGATGGGAGTGGCGGCAAGGACAATCCGCCCCGCCGTCGCAGGGCCGGGCTCGGGAAGGGTGCTGGGGTTCGGGTCCACCCACCAAGCCTACTGCCGCCGGGTCTTCCAGCCGCAAAAGGTAGCATGGGGCTCGTGACGCAGACCTCGACGCGGCCCGCCGGGGCCGGGAAACCCAGCCCGGCGGCATCTTCCGGCGGAACCGCCACCACTGCGGCAGGGCCCGCGGGGACCGCTGCCAGGGCCTGGATCAGCCGGCCGGACCAAGCGTTCACCGTCGAAGCGCTCACGGCGAGGCTCATCGGCACCGCTACCTTGTGGCGGGAATATCCCGCATCACTCCGGCTCTGGTTCATCCTGGTTCCGGTCCTCACGGCGGTAGTCGCCGGCCTTCTCCGCTTCATCCGCCTCGAAGTGCCGCACAAGCTGGTCTTCGACGAGACGTACTACGTCAAGGATGCCTATTCCTACCTCATCAGCGGGTACGAACGCAGCTGGCCGGACAAGGCCAACGATTCCTTTAACGCCGGAAATCCGGACGTCCTGCTGAACACCCCCGAATATGTGGTCCACCCGCCGGTGGGCAAATGGATGATCGCGGCCGGCATGTGGCTCTTTGGGCCGGAGAACCCCTTTGGCTGGCGCTTCGCCGCGGCCCTCACGGGCACCCTGACCGTGCTGCTGGTCTCACTGATCGCCCTGAAACTGTTCCGCTCGCTTCCACTGGCCGGCGCCGCAGGGCTGCTCCTCGCCGTCGACGGCCACCACCTGGTGATGTCCCGCACCTCGCTCCTGGACGTCTTCCTCACGTTCTGGGTCCTGGCTGCCTTCGGGGCACTGCTGATGGACCGCGATGACGGGCGCCGCCGCCTGGCCCACCGGCTGGCCCGCGCCGCCGCCGCGAACGGCGGCCAGCCCCCGGCCCGGGCGCTGCTGTCCGGACCATGGCTGGGCGTGCGCTGGTGGCGGGTTGCCGCCGGGGTCTGCATGGGACTGGCGGTGGGAACAAAATGGTCGGGCCTGTTCTTCCTGGCCGGCTTCGGCATCCTCACGGTGCTGTGGGACCTCAACGCCAGGCGTGTGGCGGGCGTCCGCGGCTGGATCAGCGGCGGAGTCATCCGGGACGGTATCCCTGCCTTCCTTGGGGTGGTCCCCGTGGCAGGGATCGTCTACTCGGCCACCTGGACAGGCTGGTTCCTGTCGGACAACGCCTACTTCCGCCACTGGGCGGAAAGCAACCCGTCGGCGGAATGGGGCTGGCTCCCCGACTCCGTCCGGTCCCTCATCCACTACCACCTGGAAGCGTACAAGTTCCATCAGGGCCTGAGCTCCGAGCACCCCTACCAGGCCAGCGCCTGGAGTTGGCTGGTGATGGGGCGGCCCACGTCATTCTTCTACGAGTCCCCGCCCCAGGGCACCCCCGGCTGCGACGTGGAGAAATGCACCTCTGCCATCCTGTCCGTGGGAAACCCGCTGGTCTGGTGGCCGGCCGCCATTGCCTTGGTGGTCCTGCTGTTTTGGTGGGCCGGACGCCGGGACTGGCGTGCCGGAGCGGTGCTCGCCGGCGTCGCCGCGGGCTACCTGCCGTGGTTCATGTATCCCGAGCGGACCATGTTCTACTTCTACGCGGTGTCCTTTGAACCGTTCCTGGTCCTTGCCCTGGTGTATTGCCTGGGACTGGTCCTGGGCCGACCGTCGGATCCCCCGTGGCGCCGGCGTTCCGGGCTGTACCTGGTGGTCCTGTTCCTGGCAGCGGCAGTTCTGCTGTCGGCCTTCTTCTACCCGATCTGGACCGCCGAAGTGATCCCATACGTCGACTGGAAGGTGCGGATGTGGATGCCATCCTGGATCTAGGGCAGGATGGCAAGGGAGACCTGAAGGAGCCGCTGCCGCGGCGCGGCAGCGGAAACGGAGACCTGCTGTGAGAGAAGCGAGCACGGAACTGCTGGTTGAGCTTGACGCCAACAGCAATGTGACTGACCTGCTGCTGGAGCAGCACGCCGCCAACCCGGCCCACGCCCTGTACCGGCGCAAGGGGCCCAACGGCTGGGTGGATGTCTCCGCGCAGAAATTCCTGCAGGACGTCAGCGCGCTGGCCAAGGGCTTGATCGCCGGCGGCCTGGAACCCGGCGACACCGTGGCGGTGATGTCCCGCACCTCCTACGAGTGGACGCTGGTGGACTTTGCCATCTGGTTCGCCGGCGGCGTGACCGTACCTATCTATGAAACATCGTCCGCCAGCCAGGTGCAGTGGATCATCCAGGACGCAGGGGTCCGCCGGGTCTTCGCGGGCGATCGCGCCACTGTGCAGCTCGTCAGCGGCGTGGTGGCCGGTTCGGCCGAGCTTAGGGACCGCCTGGTCAACGTGGTGCGGATGGATTACGACGGCGAGGCCCCGGACCTTGCCAGCCTCGCCGCTGCGGGCACGGGAGTCAGCGACGCCGAGCTGGAGCGCCAGCGGAGCCGTGCAGCGCTGGCCGACCCCGCCTCGCTCGTATACACCTCGGGCACCACGGGCAAACCCAAGGGGTGCGAGATCACGCACGGAAACTTCGCCCTGGTGGCCAAGAACATCGTTGCGTTTTTGCCGGAAATCCTGCAGAAGGACCAGGCCCGCACCCTGATGTTCCTGCCGCTGGCCCACGTGCTGGCGCGGGCCGTCCAGGTGGTCTGCCTCGCAGCCGGGGCAACACTGGGGCACACCCCGGGCGCGGCGCAGCTCCTAGAAGACCTTGGGACGTTCCGGCCCACCTTCCTGCTGGTGGTGCCCCGTATCTTCGAAAAGGTCCGGGCAACGGCAGCGCACAAGGCCGCCGTGGCAGGCAAGGGCAAGTTGTTCGATGCCGCAGCCGCCGCCGCCATCGAGTACTCCCGGGACCAGGACCGGCAGAGCCGCGGCGACGGTCCAGGCCCCGGCCTGCTCAGCAGGGCCCGGCACGCGGTGTATGACCGCCTGGTCTATCCCCGGCTGCGCCAGGCTTTGGGCGGAGAGGTTGGATATACCGTCTCCGGCGCCAGCCCCCTGGCCTCCGATGACGCACACTTCTTCCGTGGCGTGGGCATTCCCGTTCTCGAAGGTTACGGACTGACCGAGACCACGGCGCCCTGCACGGCCAACACCCCGTCCCGGACCAAAGTGGGAACCGTGGGGATCCCCGTCCCCGGCACCACCATCCGGGTCGCCGAGGACGGCGAAATCCTGGTCAAGGGAATTGGCGTGTTCAAGGGCTACCACAACAACCCCGCAGCCAATGCTGACTCGTTCGTGGACGGCTTCTTCCGCACCGGTGACCTGGGCTCCCTGGACAGGGACGGCTTCCTGACCATCACAGGCAGGAAGAAGGACCTGCTGGTGACCGCCGGCGGCAAGAATGTAGCGCCGGGACCCTTGGAGGAGCAGATCCGCACCCACCAACTGGTGGGCCATGCGGTGGTGGTGGGCGACGGCAAGCCCTTCATTTCAGCCCTGCTGACCCTGGACCCGGAAGGGGTTGCCAACTGGCGGTCAGAGCGGGGACTGCCCCCAATCCCCCTCACTCAAGCTGCCGTCGACCCCCAGGTACTGGCCGCCCTCCAGGAGGCGGTGGACCTTGCGAACCGGATGGTGTCAAAAGCCGAATCGGTGAGGACCTTCAGGCTGCTGGATGCCGAGTTCACCGTGGAGTCCGGGCACCTGACGCCGTCCCTCAAGTTGAAGCGGGCCGCCGTGGTGACGGAGTACCAGGCGGAGATCGCCAAGATCTACGGCTGATCCACCATTTCCGGCTCCGCCGACGCCTTCCTGGCCTCCGGCGCAACGCCGCGGCGGCGCCGGGTGGGCCACGTAAGCACCAGCGTCACGATGGACGCCAGGAGGACCAGGCCCGCGATGGCGATGCCGGCGTCGATCCAGAACTGGCTGGGGAAGAGCCTGATCAGCGTGTCGTCCAGGCTGAAGGTCCAGGACCCGTCGGCAAAGAAGACGCGGTGGAATTCGGTGAAGAACTGCTGCCAGCCCAGGGCCGCCAGTGTGCCCAGGCCCAGGATCAGGACCAGCGTGATGATGGATCCCGCGAAGAGCCCGCGCCGGATCCCGCCGGTGCTGCGCCGGCGCAGGTACAAAATAGCGATCAAGGCCAGGAGCAGCAGCAGCGCACCCGCGCCGAAGGTGGAGAGGATGACCGCCTTGACGTCCGCCATGTGGCTGACTTCGCCGTCCTTGAAGAGCTTTTCCCCGCTGCGCTGCACCAGGTCGCCCAGGTACCTGGGGCCGGCCCAGTTGAGGAGGTAATCGACGGCGTAGGAGCCGTAGGTCATCCGGTCGTCGGTGCTGAAGCCGTAGCCGTCGCCGGGGAACCCGGGACGGTTGTACTCCACCCAGAGGAAGAGCGGGGTGGTCACCGCACGGACGGCAAGGATCAGGAGGATGAACGGGTAGATGATGGCGAGCAGAACCTGCATGAAGCGCGGTGCTACGGGCTTGGCGTTCGCGGCGCTTTCACGCTGCGCGTTGCGGCGCTCCACTTCCTCTTCGGGGGGACGGACGTGCAGGGCGGAGGTGGGAAGGGGTTCCTTGAACACCGGCGAGCCGGGGCTTCCGGCCGGCTCATCCGCTGAAGAGGCGGCAGCCGGAGACGCGGCCGGACGTCCGGCTGCGTTGCTTCCGGGGGCGGAGGATTCGACGGCGGCCTCGGCGGCCTTGCGGTGGGCCCGGGTTTCCGGCTGCGGGGCTTCGCCCTCTGCCGCAGGTTCCTGGCGTCCGGCCTTGTCCCGGCCGGCTTCTTCCCCGCGGGGTTTGTCACCGCGGGGTTCTTCCCCACTGTTCTTGTCCCCGTCAGCAGGCGTCAGCCAGGAGAACGCGGGCTCGTCGGAATCCCCGGACGTATCCAGCAAAGGCTCCGGCTGCGGCGCAGCGCTTTTGGCGCGGACCGGTGTTTCGTCATTCACAGCAGCGTCACTTCCGTTGGGTTCCGCACCGGTTCCATTCCGCCGGCACGATTGATTCTGCTGACGAGCCTACCGTCCGGAACTTCTGCTGGGCGAGGAACCACCCCGGCAGGATTACAACGATTCAGGCAGCGATTTCCGTGTAGCCGGCATCTTCCCGGCGGAGGTCTCCGCGTTCCCCGGCGAGGAAAGCGCGCCTGCCCCACACCAGGACGTATGTCCAGTACGCCGCGAGAACTGCCGCGCCGATGCCAATCCTGGCCCAGGCAGGGAGCGGACTCGGAGTGACAAACCCCTCCACCAGCCCGGAAACGAACAGGACCAGGACCAGTCCCAGTGCCACCGTTACCAACGACCTGCCTTCTTCCGCCACCGCCCGACCCCTGGTCCGTGGACCGGGGGCGACCATGGCCCAAAAGATCCGCAGTCCGGCGGCAGAGGCGACAAAAACGGCGGTCAGCTCCATCAGCCCATGAGGCAGGATGTAGCTGAAAAAGACGTCGGACTTACCGGCGGCGGCGAAGATTCCGGCCGCAATGCCCACTCCCTGGGCGTTCCCGAACAGGATCATCGGTACCCAGACCCCGGTGATTCCCAGGGCCACGGCCTGCGCGCTGATCCAGGCGTTGTTGGTCCACACGGCGCCGGCGAAGGACGCTGCGGGGTTTTCCGAGTAGTAGTTGATGAAGTCCTGGTCCACGTACTGGGCGGCAGCGGACTCGGATGCCACGGCCCTCAGCGCGTCCGGCGACGTCCCGATCCATGCAGCGTAGGCGGCGGCGCTGAGGACGAAAGCCGTTCCGCAGGCCAGGGTGAGCCACGTGAGCCGGTACAGCGCGGCGGGCAGGGCCGCCACGAAGAACCTGGCGAGGTCGGCCATCGCGTTGGAACGTGCCCCGGTAAAGCGGGTCCTCGCCTGGGCCAGCGTGGCAGAGAGGGAAGCGGAGAGGCCGCCCTCCGGGGCCATGGAGCGGACCAGCGACAAGTGGCCGGACGTTGACTGGTACAAGGTCAGCAGCTCATCCGACTCGGCGCCGGTGAGCCTCCGTTTGCCCGCAAGCTCCTGCAGCCGCGCCCACTTGTCCGCATTAACGGCGGCGAAGGCATCCATGTCCACGGCTACAGCCTAGCGGGCGGCACTAGACTTTGACCGTCCGCACCGTCGGATGGTCCACATCATCAGCCTCGGAGGGCAGGGACGCAGTATGAGCCAGATCATCACCGGCGAGGCCGTGGTCCTCGAGCTTCGGCCCGCGGGCTTTGCCGCCCGGGCACTGGGCCTGGCCATCGACGTCGTTTTCCACGTGGTCCTGCTCGTGCTGATCATGCTTGGCCTGGCCGCCGCCGGCAGGGACCTGGACGATGCAGCCGCGCGTGCCCTCGGCCTGGCCGCCGTCGTCTTCTGCCTGGTGGTGGTGCCCGTGGCAATGGAAACGCTGACCCGGGGCCGGTCGCTCGGGAAACTGGCCACGGGCCTGCGGGTGGTGCGTGAGGACGGCGGTGCCATCCGGTTCCGGCATGCCGTGATCCGCGGGCTGACCGGATTCCTCGAAATCTACCTGACGTTCGGCGGGCTTGCCCTCGCCGTGGCACTCTTCAACGACAAATCCAGGCGGCTCGGCGACCTGCTCGCCGGCACGTACGCCGTGCGAAGCAGGGTTCCCGCCGAAGCGGCCGTCCAGGTTTTCGTGCCGCCCTACCTTCAGGCGTGGGCGGCCGCGGCGGACATCGGGCGGATTCCCGACGCCACTGCGCGCAGGGCCGCCCAGTTCATCCGCCAGGCGGGCCGGATGGCTCCGCTTTCAAGGGCCGGCATGGCGCGGGCTATCGCCGAGGAACTGTCAGCCCACGTGGCCCCGCCGCCACCGCCGGGGACGGGTCCGGATGACTACGTGGCCGCCGTCGTCGCTGAACGCCGGAACAGGGAATTCACGAGGTTGCTGCAGTCACGCCGGCGGAACACGGAGACGGGACGGCGGCTGCAGCGGTTGCCGTTCGCCGAGTGACTCAGTTGTCGTACTCGCTCCAGGGAATGTTCCAGTCGCCATACCCGTCGGTATTCGCCGCGTAGTCACCCTCTGTGTTGATGATCTGGACGACGTCGCCGGTTCCCATGTTGTCGAACACCCAGGCTGCCCCGTCCGGAAGGAACCCGATGCAGCCGTGGGAAACGTTCGCGTTGCCGATATACGGATAGGCGGACTCCAGCGCCTGGTGGATGTAAGCCCCGCTGAGGGTGAGGCGAATGGTGTATTCGACGTCGGCCTCACCGTAGTAGGCGGGATCGTCCGGCTTCAGGCCGATGCTTGCAGCCCTGAAGTGGTCAAACCGGTTCTTCTCCATCAGCACGGCATATCCCTTGGCGGAGGGGAAGCGTTTGTCCCCCATGCTCACGGGCAGCGTCTTGATGGCCTGGTCGTTGACGCTCAGCGTAAACGTGTGGGCCGTGGCGTCCGCGATGGCCACCTTCTTGTCGCCGATGTTGACGTTCACTTTTTTATTGAAGTTGGCGATCTGGCCGTTTCCAAGGTCGACGCCGAAGAGCTGCATGTCCATGGTGATCGTGGAGTTCGCCGCCCAGAAGTTCTCGGGACGGTAGCGGACCATCGTGTCGCTGTACCAGTGGAACGCCCCGGCCTGTCCCGACGTCGTGGTGATCTTGATGGCCTTCTCCACGGCGGCGCGGTTGGTCACCGGCTCGCTGAAAATGATCTGCAGGGGCTGGCCGACGCCCACCTTCATGCCGTTCAGGGGGTAGATGGCGGCGTCCGCCTCATGTGAGCTGGAGACGGTGTTGAAGGACTGGGTGGTGCTGGTCTCCCGCCCTGCACTGTCCTTGACCACGTAGGTGTAGCTGTACTCGGTGTTGAACTCCAGAGGCGCGGTGGCGGACCATGAGGTCCCGCCGGCGTCGATGCTTCCGTCGATGCTCTTCCCCGCGATGCTGGCCAGGGTGACGCGCTGGATGATCCCGTTACCCACCTTCAGGGAAACGGGCGCGGCGGGATTGACCTGCTTGGCGCCGTCGACAGGTGCGGCGTCGACCTTAACCGGCGGGACGACGGGCGATGCGATGCCCGGCGATGTGCGCAGCGCGGAGCCTGCCTCCGATTCAAGGGGCCCACCTGCAAGTCCCGGAGCGACCGCGGCAAAGACCCCGCCCACGGCAGCCAGGATACAGACGGCAGCCACGGCAACGATTTTCTTGGCAGTCCCCCGGCGGCGGGGCTTTACATCAGGCTCCATGTTTTCGATCCTACGTGCAGAAAATAACAGGCCCGGGCACGTTGCGTGCCCGGGCCCTTACGTCTCAGTAACGATAATGCTCGGGCTTGTAGGGGCCCGCGACGTCAATGTCCAGGTATTCCGCCTGGTCCTTGCTCAGTTCAGTGAGTTCAACGCCCAGGGCGTCCAGGTGCAGCCGGGCTACCTTCTCGTCGAGGACCTTGGGCAGGACGTAGACCTTATTCTCGTACTCGTGCTGGTCCCGCTTGGTCCACAGCTCGATCTGGGCAATGGTCTGGTTGGCGAACGAGTTGCTCATGACGAACGACGGGTGGCCGGTGGCGTTGCCGAGGTTGAGCAGCCTGCCTTCGGAGAGGACGATGATGGAGCGCTCGGCGTCCTGTCCCCCGTCGAAGACCCACTCGTGGACCTGCGGCTTGATCTCAACCTTCTTCACGCCGGGGATCCGGGCAAGTCCCGCGATGTCGATTTCGTTGTCGAAGTGGCCGATGTTGCCCACGATGGCCTTGTTCTTCATGCCGGCCATGTGTTCGGCCAGGATGACATCCTTGTTGCCAGTGGTGGTGATGAAGATATCGCCCTGCGCCAGGACGGACTCCAGCTTGGCCACCTGGTAACCGTCCATGGCTGCCTGGAGTGCGCAGATGGGGTCGATCTCGGTGACGATCACGCGCGAGCCCTGGCCGCGAAGGGCCTCGGCGGCGCCCTTTCCGACGTCGCCGTAGCCGCAGACGACGGCGACCTTGCCGCCCATGAGCACGTCCGTGGCCCGGTTGATGCCGTCGGGCAGGGAGTGGCGGATGCCGTACTTGTTGTCGAACTTGCTCTTGGTCACCGAGTCGTTGACGTTGATGGCGGGGAAGAGCAGCTTGCCCTGGTCTGCCAGCTGGTAAAGGCGGTGGACGCCGGTGGTGGTTTCCTCGCTGACGCCCTGGATCGTGGCGGCAGTGCGGGTCCACTTCTGCGGGTCTGCGGCGAGGGATCGGCGCAGGACGTCAAGGAAGATGCCGTATTCCTCCGAGTCCTCGGGGTCCGCGGAGGGAACATTGCCCACGGCTTCGAACTCCACGCCCTTGTGCACCAGCATGGTGGCGTCGCCGCCGTCGTCCAGGATCATGTTGGGACCAAGCTCGGGGTTGGCCTCCGCGCCCGGCCAGGTGAGGATCTGTTCGGCGGTCCACCAGTATTCCTCAAGGGTCTCGCCCTTCCAGGCGAACACGGGCACGCCCTGGGGATCCTCGACGGTGCCCTTGCCCACCACGACGGCTGCGGCGGCTTCGTCCTGGGTGGAGAAGATGTTGCAGGATGCCCAGCGGACCTCGGCGCCCAGCGCAGTGAGGGTTTCGATCAGGACGGCGGTCTGGACCGTCATGTGCAGGGAGCCGGCAATCCGTGCGCCCTTGAGCGGCTGGGACGCGCCGAACTCCTCACGGAGGGACATCAGGCCCGGCATTTCGTGCTCGGCAAGGCGGATCTGGTGCCGGCCGGCTTCGGCCAGGGAGATGTCGGCAACTTTGTAGTCAAAAGTCATGGGTGGTCCTTTGCTTGGTCCGGGTCCTGGTCCAGTCCCCGTGCTGCTGTTTCTGTGCGTGCGGAGGCGGCTGAACTAGTGCTCTGCCGCCTCGGGGTCGTGCTGGTCGGAACCTGCCGAGGCTGCTGCAGCCAGCAGCTCCGGAGGCAGCAGCAAAGGGATCCCGTCCTCGATGGCGTACCGGTTCCTGACGCCCGTATCCCCGGCGGCAGTGGCCACCAACTCCTCCCCCTCCTGGACCAGGGGCGAGCCGGTCACGGGGCAACGCAGGACGGACAACAGCTCGGGACTGATCTTTGGCATTTGTTCATGCTCCCTGGCGGGCGCGCTCGCGCCGGTAGCGGAAAAGATGTGCAGCCTCCAGCCTACCGCCAGATGGGGCTCAGGAAGGTTCCCGGAGGACCCGCAGGTGCCCCCGACGTGCGCCTTCAGTGCCGGCCGGAGCTTCCAGGGCGGAATGGTGTGCCCGCTGGGCGGGGGCCTGGGGCTCCCGAGGGAGGGCGGCGGCGTCGCGGACAGCGTTGGCCAGCGCCAGCAGGTCATCGGGTCCAGGCTGCTGCGGGGTGGACGGCATGGCCAGCCTTAGTACTTCCCAGCCGCGGGGCACCGTCAAAGAGTCAGCGTGCTGCTCGCAGAGGTCGTAGCAGTGCGGTTCGGCGTAGGTGGCCAGCGGACCCAGGACGGCGGTGGAATCGGCATACACGTACGTCAGGGTGGCTACCGCCGACTGGCGGCAGGCAGACCTTGAACATTGACGGATAGCTCCCACGACATCACAGACTACCCCTTCCCCGGCGAAAAGCCGCGCATTGCCGCCCAGGCCGACGCGCCCCCAGGGAACAGCGGATGTATCGCGTAAATCCTTCCCCGGGTTTACAGTCGATGTATGCAGTCATCGAACCATGAATCAGGTTTTTCGGTCCGGTTGGCTGACCCGGATGCCCCTGTGGCAACGGGTACGGAGACCAGTGGCAGGAGCTTCTCCCGGCGGCGCCGGAACCGCCATGGGCGTGGCCTCCGCGGCGAGGTGATGCTGCCCACCCACCCCGGATACCGGACCCGCGCCGACCGCTTTGACGACATGGTGCTGGACTCGGCCCAGCGGCTGCACGACATCTGGGGCAAGACCCTGGACGGCGTGCGGTTCGGCGTGGATGAAATCCCACCGGAGCTGGAACAGCTTGCAGCGACTGCGTCCACTCCGCCCATGGGCTCCTACACGCCGGCCGCCGATGGGGACGGCCCCACGATCACGGTGTACCGGCGGGTGGTGGAGCAGGCGTGCTCCAGCGTCGAAGAACTCCAGGACCTGGTCCACGACGTGGTGGTGGAACACACGGCGGAGATGCTTGGCGTTGCGCCGGAAACATTGGATCCGGTCTACCGCCGCCGCTACTGACGCCGCGGCCCGCACGACGGGCTGCCCTGCATCGCCCTTGCTAGTAGCCCAGGCTCACAGGGACGGTTTCCTGCCCGGCTGCAGCAGCCAGGAATGCCAGGGCCGAAACGTCGTTTCGGCCTTCCTGCCCCACGAGCACCGATCCGTAGGCGGCATCCCCGGACGCAGACACCGCATAGCCAACCACGTCCGCTCCGTCAGCCTGGTCGGGAATGCTGATGGAAGCTGTGGTTCCCCCGGCGATGTCGGCAGTGGCCGCGGCACGCACCTTTCCGTCGGCTGTGATGGGCGAGTACGTGATGGTGGCCCTGGAGTCCAGGACACCGAACACCAGCTGGCGTTGGCCGCCCTTGGGGACCGGCACCACATGCTGGCTGCCCAGCCGCACGGCCGATGCCGCCCAGGCCACATCCGAAGGCTGACCGGGCTGGAGGCCGCGGCTCATCCGGGCGGCGGCAAGGAAGGAGACGTCGGAAGAGGCGGCCACCGTGTACTGGCCGGCGGGTACCCCCGCCAGGGAAACCTCAGTTGTTGAACCGGCTTTTGCGGTAATGACGCCGCCGGACGGAAGCGCGTGCTGGCCGTCGCGTCCGTACAGCTTGATCTCCACCACAGCATCAGAGGCGCCGGGCACTGTCAGTTCCAGGGCGGGGCCCGCGTCCCGGTAGCCGGGCTGTGCCGTCAGGGAAGCCAGTCCGGCAGGGTCCTGGATGTCCACTCCCGTCATCACCTGGCGGACGCCGGGGGCGGTCCCCGGGCTGATGTAGTCCACGCCGCCGGGAGTGAGTCCGCGCAGGAAGCTCTGCTGGATGGAAGCTGCGACCGGACCACCGGCGCTGCGGACGTGGACGCTGAGCTGGGACTCGTTGGGGGCGAGCCCGGCGAGGACCACGCTGCGGGTGGTGCCGGGGGCAACCAGCAGGCCACGGCTGCCTGGTGCCTGGATCTGGCCGCGGCCGCCGAACAATTCAAGGCTCACAGTGGCTGGCGTGCTGGAGGGGTTGGTCAGCGCGAGCACGGAGGTGCGGCCGACCGTGGTGCTGGCACCAGCCAGCCACTGGTCATTCGAGGGTTGCCCGCAGGTTGCGGCGGCACTGCCCTGCAGGTCGCCGTCAGTGGCCGTATATTTCATGGCGCCGGCGGCCGAGGCGTTCTGGTTCGCGACGGCGTTCGCACTCAGGACGTTGACCTGGTCCACGGTCCGGTCTGCCACCACTCCGGCGAGGAGCTCCTGCGGGGCCGCGGCAGTTGGGGCCGGCCCCGGGTCCTTGGCAATTTCGACGGCGGCCGTCCCGTCCAGGTGCGCCAGCCGGCTCCCCGGCAGCACGCCGCCGGCGCTCAGCACCGCGGCGCTGACCCTGGTGGCGGCGGTGGCCGACTCCGGCCGGAACTGGGCATCCGTCCCTGCATCCGTACCTTCCAGCAACCGCGCAGGGCCGGGGCACACGCCGACGCTGGCCCCCGCGGGGACGGCAGCTTTGGCTACGGGCACCGTGCGGCTTGAAGCAGGCTCTGCCACGAGCGAGCCGGCCGCGACCACGGCCCCGCCGCCCGCGAGGATCAGAACGCCTGCGGCCACCCCGGCGATCGCGGCTGCCCGGCTTTTCCCGCCCGGCAGTCGCGTGGCGCCGCGGCCTGGGCTTTTCCGCACCTTGCCGGTCCCGGGCACGCCAGCGGTGGCTTTGCCGGCTGAACCGGGCTTTTCCGCGGACGGCTCCTGTCCGCCGGCCTGTGGCTGCCCGGCAGTGTCCGGTGTCCCGGCGTCGGGAATTCCGGCCTCCGCGGCCTCCGGGATTCCGGCGCCTTCCTTGGCCTTGGCCTTGCCGGCCGGTGGAGTGTGCTCATGCATGTTGGTGTTCCTTACGCAGGGAGCCCTCGTCCCGTGAGAGGCCGGTCCGCGGCCGCCGGGCCGGCATGGGGATTGCCAGGATGACGGTCAGCCCGATCACCGTGATTTGTCCGGCGGCCGCCCAGAACGACCAGGGGTTCTCGTACCGGACCGTCAGTTGGCCCGTAGACGCAGGCAGGGTGAATGCCTGTGACCAGCCTGAGGTGGTGGAGGTCAGTTTCCGCCCGTCGAGCCAGGCGGTCCACCCGGGATCGGCACGCTCGGCGAGGACCACCAGCCGGCCTTCAGGCCCGGCGGGGACGGCTGTGTCTACGCCTTCGGCACCGGACGCCACCAACGCGGTGGCCGTGCCGCCTGCATCGACAATGCGGACCCGGTGGGCGACGTCGGCGGCCTGGGTGCCGCGCTGGTTCAGCGGGCTGATGCGCCACAGCCAACCGACGTCGGTCTGTCCCACGGCCACCATGCCAGGGACAGCGTCCATGCGGCTCGCAGTCAGCTGGGCTGCGGTGTCGGCGGAGCGCAGCACCACGAAGCCGACGCCGAGTTGTTCGAGGTCGGAACGGGGGTCCACGCCCTGGCCTGCCACCATGGTGGCCACAACGCGGCGGACGGCTGCGGTGACGTCGTCGTCGTCGCGTACTTCTTCTGAACCGGGGCCGCCGATGATGTTCCTGGCGGAGGCGATGGCGGAGAGACTGTCCAAAGTGGTGCCTGCCCCGCGCATCAGAGAGGCGTTGAAGGTCCCGTCGTCACTCGTACTGAGGAGGAGGGTCCGCGTTTGCTCGGGTCCGGTACCGCGGTCGACGGCGGTGGCGGGAAGGGAGCGGCCGGTGGCAGCCTCCACCAGCCGCGGAACGCCCAGCGCTCCCCCCTCCGGGGAAGCTGCCGGAGTTGCGCCGGCGGCAAGGCCCTGCGTTGCCGGCGCGGCGGCCGGGGTGGCCGGACGCAGCAGGTTCTGCGCGGACCAAACGGCCATCCCTGCCAGCGGTCCGGCCAGCACCAGCACCAGGGCAACTGCCAGGCCGGCGCGGGCCGCGGTCCTGGTTTTCACCCCGGCACCGGAGGTCCGGTCCGCAGCGGCCAGGAGCTGCTCCCACCCCAGCAGTGCCGCGGCAAGGAGGGTAAAGGAAGCGGCGGACACGGCAGGTCCCGGGAACGGCGCCACGATGACATTCTGGTTCAGTCCGGTGGCCACGTGGCCCGCGAACCAGCCGCCGGCCAGGGCAATCATCGAAGCGGTCCAGAACCACCTGGCAGTCCGGGCCCGGCGTCCTGCGCTGAAAATCCCCACGACGGCAAGGACCAGCACCGGCCCGGCAATGAGCACGGCGAGCAGCAGGGCCCAGGGCACCGGCCCGCCCGCAAAGGCCGTGAGTCCGTGGAGGCCGCCGGCGGGAGCGAACGACAGGGGTTGGCCCATGAGCTGCTGCCACAGTGGCGCTGCCTCGAATCCCAGCGGGAGGCCCGGGTCTGCCAGAAGGGCACGTGGCCTGTCGAGGGTGGACAATGCGAACGGGACGAACAGGGCTGCGCTGGGCAGCAGGGCCCACCACACCGTTCGTCCGCGCCGCCCCAGCAGGACACCGCACAGCACGATGACGAGGGTCGCGGGAAGAAGGAGGGAGGGCGCAGACGCGGTGGTGACCGCCAGTGCCAGGCCCGCAGCGGCAGCGGCTGTCCACGACGGCACACCGTTGATGCCCGCCTTGGCCGGGAGCTGCTCGGGGGCCGGGTAGCCGGGCGCCGCGGTGGCGCTGAACCGTCCGTGGCCAACGGCCGAGCCCGTGGCCCGCAGCAGGCCAAGCACCACCAGCGGCAGCATGATGTGGGCCACCAAGGCACCTGCCCGGCCCTGGTTCAGTGCGGCCTGGAGTGCCGGCGCGGCAGCCCAAAAGAGGGCGGCTGCGAAACGGAGCCGCCGGCGTTCGGTGACGCCGCCGGCGGCGAACCAGCCGGTGAGTCCGGACAGCGGAGCACCGAGCAGGAGCAGCCAGGCCATGGCAGCGTTGGCATCTCCTCCCCCGGCGAGGCCGATAATCCAGAGGACGTAGTCGAAGGGATCGCCGTGGCCGGGAAGGCCCGCTCCGAGGCTGATCCACCAACTGGAGGCGTTGTGCCAGATGTCCCCGAGGCCTGCCGAGACCGGAATCAGGGCACCGCCGGAGACGGCGCCGGCACGGAACAGTCCTGCCAGCGCCAGAAGCGAGGCCACTGACGCGATGATGACGGCGGCCAGGGCACCGTTGCCTACCCAGCCGCGCTTGCTGGTGGCCAGGGCCGCGAAGTCGTCCGCGGCGTCGCCGGTGGGCTGGTGTGCGAGCGGATCCTGGACAAGGTGGTCCGCGCCTGCCCCGTCCGATCCCAGCGCCTCCATCAATGACCGGCGGTGGCTCCACACCTCCCGGCGGGGGGTCTGGAGCTTGCGGATCACGGACCGGCGGATGCGCCGCGTGCGTTTTGCCGTCCTCCGGGCCTTGGCCACGGCCCGGGGCCGGCCCAGTGCCGCGCAGGTGGCGAGGAGCTGGGAAATGCCATGCCCGGGATCTTTGACCACGATGCTCAGGACAAGCTTGAAGAGGCTGCCGAGCAACGCGCCGATGCCGTGGACAGGCACCATCCAGAGCGGGCTGTGCTTCAGGCGGAGGTGGACCTGCGCTTTTCGGGCGGCTGACGGGTTCCCCAGTGCATGGGGCCGGTGCGCCACGTGGAACATCCGGGCCGCGGGAACCACCACCACGCGGTGGCCGGCAAGCCGGTTCCGCCAGCAGAAGTCGACGTCGTCTCCGCTGCCCGGCAGTGCGGGGTCGAAGCCGCCCAGTTGTTCCCAGACATCCCGCCGCACCAGCATGCCGGCAGAATTCACCGCGAAGGTGTCCGTTCGGCCGTCGTACTGGCCCTGGTCCATCTCATCCGCGTCGATGAGGGTAAGCCTCTCGGCCCAACGGCTGGTGGAAAGGCCCACATCCATCAACTTCCGCGGCGAATGCCAGTCCAGCTGCTTGCAGCCGGCGACAGTAACCGATGGGGCCCGCTCCACGGCGCCCAGGAGTTCCGCGAGTGCTTCCGGCGCCGGCGCCGCGTCGTCGTGCAGGAGCCAGATCCACTCGGTCCTGCCGGAGCCGGCATTTTCATCGAAGGGCACGAGTGCGGCGAGCGCGGCGGAGACAGCGGAACCCATGCCGCCCTTGCCCCGGGCATGGCTGACAACGGCGGCCTCCCCTAAGGACCGGCTGAGCAGGCTGTACGAATCGTCGCCGGAACCAGCGTCCACGCCGACTGCGCGGTCAACCGGGCGCGTTTGGGCGGCCAGTGCCGAAAGGGTTCTGGGCAGATAGGCACTGCCGTTGTGGGCAACCACAACGGCAGTGACATGGACATCCTGAAGAATTAGATTGCTCGCTTCCTAAGCCGCCGGCGCTCACGCTCGGAAAGGCCTCCCCAAATGCCAAACCGTTCGTCATTGGCCAGCGCGTATTCGAGGCACTGGGACCTCACGTTGCACGCGCCGCAAACCTTCTTGGCGTCGCGTGTTGAGCCGCCCTTTTCGGGAAAGAAGGCTTCCGGGTCGGTCTGGGCGCACAAAGCGTCCGTCTGCCAGCCGAGCTCGCCTTCGTCATCGAAGTCCTGTTGCAGCGGCAGTCCAATCCATACTGGCTGGACAGTCCCGGCGGCGGCCAGTTCCATGGGCGGATCAAGGTCGTCCTCCGGCTCGGCGCCGCCGTCCAGGAGGGCTTCATGCGCCGCGAGGAACGCGGTGGCCTGGTCCTCGAGGACACTGGTGGAATTCCTGTTATACCTCTCCGCAGCATCAGGATCTGCGGGATCCACGTACCAGTCACTGGGCACCCCCCGCGCACGGTACTTTGCCGTTGCCTGACCGGCCACGACGGCATCTTCCTGGATACGCTCTGCTTGCCCCACGGCGACCCTCCTGATGTTTCAGCCATTGCCTGGATACGTGGACACTCGGTTGTGTGCCGGTATTTACGCAATTGCTTTAGTTACCTAATTACACGTGTGTAACTAGGGCTAGTCAAGCCGTTGCCGGGATAATAGACAGTCGCTGTTCAGAAGTTTGCGCACGCCACGCCCGGGATTTTTGCCGGCCCGGGCGTGGCGGGAGCCGGGACCGGTCCGGGGTGGGCCGAAAACCCGTCAAACGCACGGCCTGGCGGGGAAAATACCCGGTCTTGGGTAAAATAGCAAGCAAACTTAGCAACGGCAGTGATTAACATCACTTTGGTTGCCGCGCCGTTCAACCGAAGCGGTCGACGGGTGACCCTGTCATGGCGGAGTGGCAGGATGAACCCATGACGACAACCCCCGCAATTGACTTGATGGGCACCCTGCGCTCGGGCAACTCAACGGCACCACGGCTTACCTGGTATGGACCCGATGCAGAGCGGGTGGAGCTCTCGGGACGGGTCCTGGACAACTGGGTCGCCAAGACCAGCAACCTTCTGCAGGACGAGCTGGACGCCGAGCCCGGCATGCGGCTGCGGCTCGCTCTTCCGGCGCACTGGAAGGCGATGGTGTGGGCGCTGGCGTCCTGGCAGCTCGGCCTGGAGACAGTGTTCGACGGCGGTCCGGCGGATTTCCTTGCCACGGACGACCCTGCGGGGGCCACTGGACAGTACGACGCCGTCATTGCCGTTGCACTTCCGGCACTGGCGATGCGGTGGCCCGGAGACCTTCCCGCCGGCTGCCTTGACTACGCTGCAGAGGTGCGTTCCCACGGGGACGTGTTCATGGCGCACACCAACCCGGATCCGGAAGGATGTGCCGTCCGCACCAGCGAAGGACGTGCTGTCGCCCACCGGGACCTGTTGAGCGGCTTTGCCGTGAACCACGAGGAGGGCGCCAGGGTGCATGTCGCTGCGGACCGGGGGCTTGAATCAGCGTTGTCCAGTGCACTGGGGGCCTGGCAGCGGGACGGCTCGGTGGTGCTGACCCATCCCGCCGTGGCGGTTACCGACAAACTGCGGGCGGACGAACGCATCCACGGCAGCTGACCGCCGCGTACGGCTAGGCTTGCGGGCCGCCGTCCACGCTGGTGGACGCTGGACGCTCCGCAGTGCGGGCGGACTCCCGGTGCGGGTGGGCTTCGATGATTTCGTGGTCGTGGGAGAATTCCGGCTCCTGGTCCAGCTCCTGGTTGAAGACCAGGAAGCGGTAGGCAAAGAAGCGGACAACCGTGGCTACCAGGATGCCCGCCACGCCCGCCAGGAACAGCAGGTTCTTGTTGTCGATGCCCATGCCGTACTTGGCCAGCGCCGTAAAGCCGGTGGAAATACCGATGCCTATGCCGTTAATGATGACGAACATGACAAACTCGCGGAGCACGTTGGCCTGGCGGCGGTGGCGGAAGGTCCAGAAACGGTTGGCCACCCACGAGAAGATGGTGGCAACGGTGGCACCGACAAAACGTGCCTTCGCCTCGCTGTCCGACATGGGGCCGTGCATGAGGTAGTAGGTCAAGCCGTTGTCGATGACGAACGCCACACCGCCCACCGCCCCGAACTTGGCCACTTCACGCCAAAAAAGTGAGGCGAGCCCCCGGATACGATCTGCAAGTGCGCTAAACATGACCCTCCATGGCCTGACGAACTGTGGGCCACGTGGCCAAAGCTCCATTTTAGCCCCCAAACCTTTGAGCTGCCCGGGAGAAGTTGGCCACCTGGGCTCCGCCGGGCGGAAATCGGGGTGGCCCGCCGGGTTGCAAAAGCGGGATTGGGCCCGTCTTCGGTAGTCTGGCACATGTGACTTTTCCAGTGATAGGCGTGGTTGGCGGCGGCCAGCTCGCGCGAATGATGGCCCCTGCCGCTACAGCACTCGGCTTTGAACTCCGCGTCCTCGCCGAGGGCGAGGACGTCTCGGCGGTGTCGGCCGTACCCGCCACTCCGGTAGGTGACTACAAGGACCTGCAGACGCTCCTGGACTTCGCCCAGGGCCTGGACGTCATGACGTTCGACCACGAGCACGTGCCGACCGACCACCTCCGCGCCCTGCAGGACGCCGGGGTCAACGTCCAGCCCGGGCCGGACGCCCTGGTCCATGCCCAGGACAAGCTGGTGATGCGTGCCGCCATCGACCGGCTGGAACTGCCCAACCCGGCTTGGGCGTCGGTGGCGGACGTTGCTGACTTGGTCCGCTTCGGCGACGAGACCGGCTGGCCCGTAGTCCTGAAGACCCCCAGGGGCGGCTACGACGGCAAGGGAGTCCGGATCGTCGCCTCTGCCGAAGAGGCTGCAGAGGCCGCAGACTGGTTTGCCGCCATGAGCCCCCTGCTGGCCGAAGCGAAAGTCGAATTTACCCGCGAACTCTCCGCGCTCGTGGCGCGGACCCCCGATGGCGAGGCACGGGCCTGGCCCGTGGTGCACACCATCCAAGTGGACGGCGTCTGCGATGAGGTGATTGCTCCCGCGCTCGAGATCCCGCTGGAAGTTGCCGCCGCCGCGGAGGATGCGGCACTGCGCATCGCCGCCGAACTGGACGTTACCGGCGTGCTTGCGGTGGAACTGTTCGAAACCCCTGGTTCGGGGGCGGGCTTCTTGATCAATGAACTGGCCATGCGGCCCCACAACACCGGCCACTGGACCCAGGACGGTTCCATCACCAGCCAGTTCGAGCAGCACCTTCGCGCGGTCCTAAACCTGCCGCTGGGCGCCACCGATGCCCTGGCTCCCGTTACCGTCATGAAGAACTTCCTGGGTGGCGACAACCAGGACCTGTACGCCGCCTACCCCATGGCACTGGCTGCCGAACCGGCGGCCAAGGTCCACTGCTACGGCAAGTCCGTGCGTCCGGGACGCAAGATCGGCCACGTCAACCTGACAGGCAGCTCCACGACAGAGGTTGATTCGGTCCGCCGCCGCGCCACGGCCGTGGCCGGCATCATCCGTGACGGGCGGGTCACCACCGACGAACCTTCCGCGATTTTCGAGGAGAACGCATGAGCGCCGAAGCCACCCCAGCAGCCGGTACCGCGGCGGGCCCCCTGGTGGGCCTGGTCATGGGCTCCGATTCGGACTGGCCGGTCATGGAGGCCGCGGCGGACGCCCTGGCCGAATTCGGCATCCCGTTCGAGGCGGACGTCGTCTCCGCCCACCGGATGCCCACGGAGATGATCCGGTACGGCCAGACGGCGCACGAGCGTGGCCTTCGGGTCATCATCGCGGGGGCAGGCGGCGCAGCCCACCTGCCTGGCATGCTCGCCAGCGTCACGCCACTGCCGGTGATTGGCGTCCCCGTTCCGCTGAAAACCCTCGACGGGATGGACTCCCTCCTCTCCATCGTCCAGATGCCGGCGGGCGTCCCGGTGGCCACAGTCTCCATCGCCGGAGCCCGGAACGCCGGGCTGCTGGCTGTGCGGATGCTGGCCGCCGGCACCGATGAACTCGCCGACTCCCTGCGGGCGGACCTCATCGACTTCGCCGCGGACCTGAACGCAGTGGCGTCCCGGAAGGGGGCGAACCTTCGGCAGAAGGTCAGCGAAGTCTTCCCAGGCGGCTCGAGCCCCCTTCGGGGCAGCCGTTAGGGCGCCCGGCATGGCCAGCAGCAGCAGCGTCCTCCACACCGGCTCCGGCCCGTCACTGTCGGACCCGGTCCGCTACCCCGTCAGCGCCTCACCCGAGGTCCGCACCAAGCGGGCTTTCGTCCTGGTCCTGCTGACGCTGCTGGTGCCCGGCAGCGCCCAGCTCGTGGCAGGCGACCGCAAGCTGGGCCGGACGGCGCTCCGCGTCACGCTCTCCGTGTGGGCGGTCCTTCTCCTGGCACTGGTCCTGTTGCTGCTGAACCGGAGCCTGGTCATCAACATCGTGACCAACCCCATCACGTCGCTGCTGCTGGTGGTGGTGCTTGCCGCGCTGGCCCTCGGCTGGGCCCTCCTGTTCCTGAATACCCTGCGGCTCATCCGCCCTGTCCTGTTGGCACCGCGGGCCCGCCCCGCCGTCGGCATTGCCCTGGTCCTGGCCCTGGTCCTGGGCAGCGGCTCGGTGGGGTACGCCGCCTACCTGCTGAATGTGGGCCGCAACGCCATCGGCAACATCTTTTCGTCCGGGCCCGCCATCGAGCCCGTGGACGGGCGCTACAACTTCCTCATGATGGGCGGCGATGCAGGCGATGACCGCACCGGCCGCCGGCCCGACAGCCTCTCCATCCTCAGCGTGGATGCCCAGTCCGGCCAGACCGCCATCATCTCCGTCCCCAGGAACTTCCAGAACGCCCAGTTCAGCGAAGGCTCCCCCATGCGGGCCCTCTACCCGGACGGCTACAACTGCGGTGACGAGTGCCTGATCAACGCCATCAACACCGAGGTGACCAACGAACACGCGGACCTGTACCCGGGCGTGGAGGACCCCGGCGCGCAGGCCACGATGGAAGCCGTCTCCGGCACCCTGGGCATGAAGATCCAGGCCTACGTCCTGGTCGACATGGAGGGGTTCTCCACCCTGATCGATGCCATGGGCGGCATCAAAATCAAGGCCGGCGGCTGGGTTCCCATGAGCGGCTACTTCGACGAGGCCACCAAGACCCACGGCATGCCCCTTGGCTGGATTCCCGCCGGGGACCAGACCCTCAACGGCGCCCAGGCCCTCTGGTACGGCCGGTCGCGCGAATACGTTGACGACTACTCCCGCATCCAGCGCCAGCAGTGCGTCCAGCAGGCCATGCTGAAACAGCTTGATCCCGCCACCCTGCTGTCCAAGTTCGAGGACATTGCCGGCGCCGGGACCAAGGTGGTGGAGTCCAACATCTCCTCCGCCCAGCTGGGGAGTTTCCTTGACCTGGCCATCAAGGCGCGGGGCAAGGACGTCAAACGGCTGACCATCGGGCCGCCGGACTTTGACGCGTCGTTTTCCACGAACCCCGACTTCGACCAGATCCACGAACGCGTTGACCAGCTGCTGGCATCGGCCTCCGCCAAGGGTTCACAGTCGGCCGGCATTGCCGACGACGTGATGGCCCTTGCCCAGGCAGGCGCCGGACACGTCCAGGCCGCCGGGCCCGTCCCGGCCACCCTGCCGGCCGCGGGCAACGCTGTCCAGCAGCCCTCGCCGTCGGACTTCACGCCTGTGACCACCACGCCCGACGGTGAGCCGATCACCGAAGAAATGCTGACCCAGCTCAAGCTGGAGGGCAACGAAGAGGCCATCCGCCAGCTCGTGGCCACCAACGGGCAGTGCGCCCCGCTGTAGCGGCCACCCGTCAGCTCGTGGCCACCAACGGGCAGTGCGCCCCGCTGTAGCGGCCACCCGCCATCTCCCACCCACCAAGGAACGGAACGGTTTTGTACGAGATTGAGAACGTCCTGCGTGACTACGCCTGGGGTTCGACGACGGCCATCGCCTCACTGCTGGGGCGCCCCGAGTCGGGGCGTCCGGAGGCCGAACTGTGGATCGGTGCGCACCCTGATTCGCCGTCGGTGGCGCACCTGCCCGGGGACGGAACCCCGAGCCCGCTCGACGCCCTGATCGCATCCGACCCGGAGCATTTCCTGGGCGCGGACTCCGTGGCCGCTTTCGGGCCCCGGCTGCCCTTCCTGGCCAAGATCCTGGCAGCCGCGCAGCCGCTTTCCCTCCAGGTGCACCCGAGCCTGGAACAGGCCCGTGAGGGGTTCGCCCGCGAAAATGGCGCCGGCGTGGATCCGCACGCACCGCACCGGAATTACAAAGACGACAACCACAAGCCGGAGATGATCTTCGCCCTCACGCCGTTCGAGGCCCTCTGCGGGTTCCGGCCGGTCGCCGAAACCCGGCGGATCCTGCAGCACATCGCAGATGCCTTTCGCAGGACCGCCCAGGTCCCCGCGCTGCTCCAGGCCCTCCTTGGGGATCTCGCCGCCACGGACGAAAGCGCAGGACTCCGCCGCGCCTTTGAGCGGCTGATCCGCGGCGGCCAGGGCGTTTCGGAGGAAACAGCGCTGGTGGTGGCGGCCCTGGTGTCCGGCGCTTCCCTCGAGCCCTTCCAGGCAGAGCTGGGCACCGTCATCAGCCTCAACGAAAAGTATCCCGGCGACCCCGGCGTCCTGATCTCGCTGCTGCTGAACAGGATTTCGTTGAAGCCGGGGGAAGCGGTCTACCTTCCGGCCGGAAACGTGCACGCCTACCTGCACGGCCTGGGCGTGGAGGTCATGGCGTCCTCGGACAACGTCCTGCGCGGCGGCCTGACCCCCAAGCACATCGATGTCCCGGAGCTCCTGAAGACCATCGACTTCCACCCGGTGGCCGTTCCAATGCTCACCGCGGAAAATTCCGTGCTGGACCAGGAACTGTTCCGGCCCCCTTTCGGGGAGTTCCAACTGCAGCGCATCGAGCTGGGGCCGGACGCCGGTCCCATCCCGCTGGCGCAGGCAGGCGCCGCAGTGGTCATCGTGGTGGCCGGCGCCGTGTACCTCGATTCCCCCAAGGGCGACCTGGAGCTGGCGCAGGGCGGCAGCGCGTTCATTGCCGCGGCCGAGGCCCCTGTCAACGTCCACCGGGTGGCTGGCAGCACCGGGCCGGCCCTGGCCTTCGCGGTGACCACCGGGCTCTAGCACCTCGGGCAGCCGCAACGGCAAAAAGGGCGACGGCGGCACTTCCGTAAGTGCCGCCGTCGCCCTTTTTTGGCCTTGCCCGGGCTAGCCCTGCAGCTGGTTGCCCGGACGCAACTTTCGAACCAATGGGCGGACCTGCCCGGCTGCGCCTTTGAGCAGCCGGCGCGCCTGCTGGAGGCCCTTGCGCGCCAGCGGCATGGCCTTGGCGTAGGCGGGGTAGAACGGCGACAGCGGCCGCTCCCAGGTCCCCAGGAGCATGTTTTCGTGCTTGGCGAACTGCTTCTTGAAATCGGAAATGCCGTCGTTCAGGAGGCCGTTGAAGTCGTACCGGCTGCAGCCGTCTTCCCGCATGGCCTGCAGGGCCGCCCACTTCACGCCGTAATTCACCCGCTGCTTCTGGCCTTCGGCGGAGACGCCGCCGTAGAGCTCGAACGCGGTGGCGGCACTGCGCGAAAGCCAGGTGAAGGCCAGCATCTGCTCGCCGTCGAACGCGGCGATGATCGGGGAAGAGTCGCCCAGGTTCCGGAAGATGTCCCGGTAGTACTGGTCCTCGTGGATGCCGAAGCCCGCGCGCTCGGCGGTCTGGTGGTAGATGGCCAGCACCTGGTCCAGCTCGGATTCGTTCTTGACCTTGCGGAACTCAACATCGCTGCGCATCGCCTTGCGGATGTTGGCCCGCGTGGACTTGGACATCTCCGCCATCAGCTCGTCGTCGGACCGGGTGAGGTCCAGGATGAGCGTGCGGGGAATGAGGACGGTGTTGGTGGACTCGCGGAAACCGGCGGCGGCCACGGCGCCGGCAAACGCGGAGTCCTTGTCCCAGTCCGGTTCGATGCTCAGGGCCACGCCCCGGTGGCGGAGGGCGGCGTGCTCGGCCAGCCGGTTCAGGACCACCTGCGCGTTCTCCACGGAGCACATGGGGCCCCGGGGAATGTAGGCCAGAGCGCGGAAGGGGACGGGAAGCCTGCGGACCAGGAGCTGGGCGCAGCCGATGGTTTCGTCGCCGTCCTTGACCAGGACCCGGTCCACGGACCAGCCGTGGGCGGCCTTGGTCTCGCCCCAGCCCCACAGCTGCTGCGGATGCCCCTGGAACCGGTCAACGTGCTCGTCCCAGAGGGCGCGGTCAGTACAGGGCACAACAGCAGGAATCATGGCTTAAACCCTATACCAAGGCTTAACGCCAAAGCCCCCGGCGCGTTTGAACTGGTCCCCGGAAGTTGGACTCGTAAATGTGCGAGTTCCACTTTAACGGCTGGCGTCGGCTGTTCGAGGAAGTCCCCGTCCGAGTCGGACGGGGACTTCTTCCTTATACTCTTCCCCGTTTAGAGGTCCTTTAGGGCGCCGATGAACGTGGCAGGCTAGCTGCCTCTCGTGGCAAGCCTTGGCTGTATCAATTGTTGTTGCGGACGAGAAAGTTCGGCGCCTGTCGGCTCCAGCCGGCCTCGTTCTTCACTGATTCCAAGCTGCTCTCTGCAGCCGCAGGAACTACTAACCAACCTGCCTCAGTTCTATCCGGGGTCTCGATTTTGAGGCCGTAGGACTCGAAGCTCTTCAATAGTGTGCATCCCAGCGATTTGCTTTCCCCTCGGGCATCGACGGGAATCATGCAGATCGTCTTGCCGGCGGTGGCGCCATTTGTGATCTGTTCCGGGGCGGGGGCACCGTAGTACCTGATCGTTGCGCTGTGTCCCAGGAGCCTGGTCTGGGACGGGTCAATACCTGTATTGGCTAGAACCGGCAGGGCTCCGGCAGGCAGCTTATCCACTTCCTGCTGAGCCTTGGTCAGTGATTCGATGATTCTCGAAGCGTCTTCCGATCGGTCCTCGGGTGTTAGAGCCAGTGCCAACGCACCAAGAACTAACCCACCCGCGAGAGCGCCGGCGCCTACCCGCAGACCCAGTCGTTTCCGAGTACTTGCCGATGAATCTTGCGGCCGCAGGTGTTGAAAGTGGGACCGCTGACCCTGAGCACGCTCGCGGTTCTTTACTGCCTTCGGCATTTCTATTAGCTGCTGTCGGAGCGCATCACTGCGGTCAGTCTGGAACTGTTGTGATCTCACCATGTTCTCCCCTCGTGAAGTGAGTGATCATGACGTGGCTCAGGTGAATCCAGTTGCCCGTACAAGGCACCGAGCCTGGTCTTCGCGCGGTGCAGGCGGGATTTCACGGTTCCCTCTGCAACACCGAGGGCCACGGCGGCTTGCCGCAGGCTTAACCCCTCAATCACACACAAAGTGATGACGTCGCGATCCTGAAGCTTGAGGCGCGAGAAAGCATCCCGCAAAGTCCTGGCCTCCGACTCGCGCTCGGCAGCATCAACAACTTCATCGGCGATATCCGCCGTCAGGGCCGGTGGCGGAAGCTGTTCCAAGAAGGACCTGTAACGTCTTCGCTGCCGATTGTGATTCCGGATCGTGTTATTTGCCGTGACCAGTAGCCAGGCAACGATGCTGCCGTTGACGATGCGCACGTACTCCCGCCGGCGCCAGGCTTCATAGAAGACGATGGCCGTGATGTCCTCCGCAGTATGGGCCGATCCAACGACCCGCATTGCATGCGTGAGCACCCTGTCCCGATGACGATCGAAAAGGGCCCCGAATGCATCACCATCACCGTTTACCGCGAGCAGCCACAAGGCCTCATCCGTGTCATCTGATCCCCCACTCATACTTCATAGTGTCCGGATCATCGGAATGGTTCCATCTTTTTGTGAGAGAAGGTCCTAGTCCAGCTGTGCTGACTGACCGGGACTTACGCCGCGATCGGCTCTTTACAGAAGTGCCCGTCCCCCTTGGGACGGCCACTTCTTCGTTGCTCGGTGTCGGCCTGGCCAACTTCGATGTACTTTGAGTCTGTCTCTTAGTCTTCATTTGACCTAAAGGGTGTTTGCGCGTGTGGAACGACTTTTTGACAGTGCCATCACCAGCCGGATTCGTCTTACTTCCTGAGAACGGGTGGGAAGCGCTGGTACTCGCCGTCGCTGGCCCTGGCTGTGGTGTCCGCAGTCCCAGACGCAGTGTTCAAAAGGTGCTTCCAGTTGTTGTGACAACCGCAGGCTCCACGACGACGACCAGGAGCGTCCCTTTCACGGATCAGGACCAAGAGATTATTGACGATTTTCTCGATGAGTACCTTGTGGCAGCGGGGTTTGAGCCTCGGCCGAGGGGCTATGACTGGTACTTGCGGTTGCCCAATGGAATCGCGTCTTTAGACGAACTAAGCGTTCTCCTCAACGCCGCTCTGGCTGCGGAAGATGCTGGCGGTCATCCATCCCAAGTCCGTTCTGTGTTTGAAAGAGTTATCGCGAAGCTTTATACGCAGTGAGGGTCCCTATGCGAAGCATCCCGTTCAAGTGTGCTGAAAAGGACCTATGCCGCAAGCATCTGAGCACGATACTGTACTGGGCTCCTGCCCTTCAGCTTGGTTGAAATTCTCTCTTCGTTATACCAGCGGATGTATTCGTGCAGTGCTGCTGTTAGGGCTTCGGTGTTGAGGAATCGGACACGGTGGAAGAGTTCTTCCTTGAGGTGTCCGAAGAAGTTTTCCATCACGGCGTTGTCATAGCAGTTGGCTTTGCGGGACATTGATTGGACTGCGCCGGCGTTCGCCAAGAGGCCCCGCCACGAGATGTGCTGGTACTGGAACCCCTGATCCGAATGCACGAGGGGTTGCTGCCCAGGATCCAAGCATGTCAGGGCTGCACGCAGTGAACTGTTAGTCAGATCCAGGTTCGGGGATGTGCTGATGCTGTGGGCAATAATCTGCCGGTCGAATAGGTCCATTACCGGCGAGAGGTAGAGCTTGCGGTCTCCGACACTGAACTCTGTCACGTCAGTTACCCACTTCTGGTTTGGGGCAGTGGCGTCAAACTTCCTGTTCAGGAGGTTGGGTGCGATGATGCCCGCCTCGCCTTGGTAGGAGTTGTAGCGCTTCCTGCGTCGGACTTTGCAGAATAGGCCGAGTGTCCGCATCAACTTCAGCACGGTCTTTTTTGCGACTGCCCAGCCGAGATTGAGCAGTTCACTGTGCACACGCCGGTGCCCGTATCGGCCATGGTTCTTCTTGAAGATGTCCCTGATCGAGGTCTTGAGCTCCTCTTGCGGGTCAGGGGCTTGAAGGCGCGCCTGGTGATAGAAAAACGTGGATCGTGCAAGGCCTGAGACCTGAAGAAGAAGCGGCAGCGGGAAATCAGCCTTGAGGGCGATGAGGGCCTGGACCTTCACCTTTGTTTTTGAGCCCTCAAGGCTCGCAATTTTCCCAGATATGCGACTTCGGCCCGTAGGCGTTCGTTCTCCCGCCGCAATTTTTCCAACTCGGATACCTCAGCCGGCGGCGGGGAATCGGGCTTCCGGGGTCTGCCCTCGGGCTTGGGACGTAAGGCGTCCACGCCTTCACGACGGTAGGTACGCACCCACGACTTGAGAAGCACGGCCGAAGATAAGCCGGCCTCTTCCGCCAAGGCCGGTGCAGTCTCACCAGCAAGGAACCGTTTCACCAAGGCGAGCTTGAATTCGAACGTGTACGACTGAGCAGGCTTCGTCACCAGCGCACCTTGACCATGGATCCTCCACCGCCGATACAGCCTCTTAACAGGCCCACTAGACTCACGAGACACACCCAGCATGGTGGCTGTCGCCGTGTAAGCAAGGCCTTTCTCAAACCACGCTACAGCCGTCGCGCGCTGATCGGCCGACAAAGAACTACTTGAACGCAAAACTGCTCCCCGGAAGTCGAAACTGAATTTTCAGTCCAACTTTCGGGGAGCAGTTCAGTTGTGCGCCAGGGGCTTTCAGTCAACGGGGACCGCGGGTCAGTTCTTGCGGGCGTAGCCTTCCCACTTGCTGGCCTGGTGCTCGCCGTCCACGAAGCGGATGGTGCCGGACTTGGAACGCATCACGATGGACTGGGTCAGGACCTTGTCCTTGGAGTAGCGGACGCCCTTGAGCAGGTCGCCGTCCGTGATGCCGGTGGCGGCGAAGTAGCAGTTGTCGCTGGAGACGAGGTCGTTGGTGGAAAGCACCCGTTCGAGGTCGTGCCCGGCGTCGATGGCCTTCTGCTTCTCTTCGTCGCTGGTGGGCCACAGGCGGCCCTGGATGACGCCGCCCAGCGACTTGATGGCGCAGGCCGCCACGATGCCTTCGGGGGTGCCGCCGATACCCATCAGCGCGTCCACGCCGGTGCCGGAGCGGGCCGCGGCAATGGCGCCGGCGACGTCGCCGTCCATGATGAATTTGGTGCGGGCACCGGCCTCGCGGATTTCCTCCACGAGCGGGCGGTGGCGGTCACGGTCGAGGATCATGACGTTGAGCTGGTTGACCTTCACGCCCTTGGCCTTGGCGATCAGGTGCAGGTTCTGCTTGACCGGCAGGCGAAGGTCCACCATGTCGGCGGCCTCGGGGCCGGTAACCAGCTTTTCCATGTAGAACACGGCGGAGGGATCGAACATGGAGCCACGCTCGGCGACTGCCAGCACTGCCAGGGCGTTGTTGATGCCCAGGGCGGTCAGGCGGGTTCCGTCGATGGGGTCCACTGCGACGTCCACCTCGGGGCCGGTGCCGTCACCAACGCGCTCACCGTTGAACAGCATGGGCGCTTCGTCCTTCTCGCCCTCGCCGATCACCACGACGCCGTTGAAGTGGACGGTCTGCAGGAAGGAACGCATGGCGTCGACGGCGGCGCCGTCGGCGGTGTTCTTGTCGCCGAAGCCAACCCAGTGGCCGCCGGCAATGGCCGCAGCCTCGGTGACGCGGACAAGCTCAAGGGCAAGGTTGCGGTCCGGCTCGTCGTGGCCCACGGCAAGCGACGGTGAAATCGTGGAGTACTTCTGGGTCATGGACGCTGGTGACACGTGAACCTCTTCTTCGAGTGGCGATCATTGAACCCGCCCGCCGGTGCAGCAGGACGGTGATTCCTCTGTTACCGATCATAGTCGCGGCACCGCGCCGGGGGCGGCCCGTGACGCAACCCCGCAATGTGCGTGGCAGCCCGGGGCGGACTGCCGGCCGGGCCCGAATGGAAGTCCCGCTCCGGGATGGGCGACTATAGAGGGGTGAACGACATGCAGGAAGCCACCAATCCCAGCTCAGGCCCAGCCCGGCCCGACGGCCGCCCGGGCGCCGCGGACAGCAGTGCTGATACCCCCGTGAAGCCCGTCATTCCGGCGGCAGCGGCCAAGCGCGCCAACGCTTCGGTGATCGGCATGATCATTGCTTTGGTGCTCAGCATCGCGGCGTTCCTGCCTGTTGTGCTCATGAACCCGCAGCCGAAGAGCGAGGGCTACCGCCCGGACATCGACGTGGCGTCCGTGGCGCGGAACGCGGCGGATGTGGCCGGATTCACACCCGTCGCGCCGGACACCGGCAACGCCTTCCGCGCGAATTACGCCCGGTGGGAAGCGGGAACGGGCAGCGGAGTCCCCACCTGGGAGGTTGGCTATGTCACCCCCAAGACGTCGTTCATCGCTTTGGTGCAGACCACGCACGCCAATCCCACGTGGCTGCTCCAGCAGACAAAGAACGCTCCTGTCACCGGCTCACGGAACGCCGGTGGCCAGCAATGGGAACTCCGGGACACCGGCAAGGGCGAAAAGGCGATGGTCCTGAACTACCGGGGCAGCACCGTCATCCTCTTCGGCGCAGCCCAACTGGACGAATTCGCAACCCTGGCGGCCGCCGTCGTCACTTCTCTCGACGCCAGCCCCGCCGTCACAGTTTCCCCTTCCACCACTGCCGCGCCTTAACGTAGTAAGCATGGCTACTAACCTCACACCTGCACTGGCGTGGCGCCGCCTGCGCGAAGGCAACGAACGTTTCGTAAACGGCGGATCCTCCCATCCGAACCAGAACGCGTCACGGCGCTCGGAACTGGTCGAGACCCAGAATCCGTTCGCGGTGATCTTCGGGTGCTCCGACTCCCGGCTCGCCGCCGAAATCATCTTCGACGTCGGCCTCGGCGACGTCTTCGTGGTCCGCACCGCCGGACAGGTGATTGACGACGCCGTCCTGGGCTCCCTGGAATACAGCGTCGCGGTGCTGGGGGTGCCGCTGATCGTGGTCCTTGGGCACGACAACTGCGGCGCCGTAACCGCCACCAGGGACGCCGTGGAGACCGGTGAAATGCCCGCAGGCTTCATCCGCGACCTCGTGGAACGCATTACGCCTTCCGTCCTGACGTCCCTGCGGAACAACCAGCCCGAGGTCAACGACATGGTGGTGGAGAACGTCAAGCAGATGTCCCATCGCCTTGCGGACAGCTCGCGTGTGATTTCCACCGCAATCGAGGAGGGCCGGACCGCGGTCATCGGCCTGTCGTACCGCCTGGCAGAGGGCCGCGCCGACCTTGTTTCCGGAATCGGCGAGCTCTAGGAACCCTGCGCCGGCGGCCCAGCCGGCCGCCGGCAATGCTCCCTTAACGGTTTTCGATGGGGCGCCCGGGAGCCATAAGCTAGCCCCATGACTTCCACTGAAGAGTTCCGCATTGAACATGACACGATGGGCGAAGTCCGCGTCCCCGTGAACGCACTGTACCGCGCGCAGACGCAGCGGGCAGTAGAGAATTTCCCCATCTCCGGCAAGACCCTGGAGCGCACCCACATCGAGGCGCTGGCACAGGTCAAGAAGGCTGCCGCCCAGGCCAACGCTGAACTGGGCGTGCTCGACGGCGAGCTGGCCAAGGCGATTGCCGATGCAGCCGATGAGGTGGCCGCCGGCAAGTATGACGGCGACTTCCCGATCGACGTTTTCCAGACCGGTTCCGGCACGTCCTCGAACATGAACACCAACGAGGTCCTGGCAGAGCTGGCCACGCGCGCACTGAAGGCCGCGGGCAGTGACAAGGTTGTCCACCCCAACGACCATGTCAACGCTTCGCAGTCCTCCAACGACGTGTTCCCCACGTCCGTCCACGTGGCCGCCACCTCCGCGCTGATCAACGACCTCATCCCCGCCCTGGGCTACCTGGCAGAGTCGCTGGAACGCAAGGCCGTTGAGTTCAAGGACGTCGTCAAGTCCGGCCGCACCCACCTCATGGACGCCACCCCGGTGACCCTGGGCCAGGAATTCGGCGGCTACGCCGCACAGGTCCGCTACGGCATCGAGCGCATCAACGCCTCGCTCCCCCGCGTGGCAGAGGTTCCCCTGGGCGGCACGGCCGTGGGCACCGGCATCAACACCCCTGCAGGCTTCCCCGAGCGCGTCATCGAGCTGCTCGCCACGGACACCGGACTGCCGCTGACCGAGGCCCGCGACCACTTCGAGGCACAGGCCAACCGCGACGGCCTGATCGAGGCGTCCAGCCAGCTGCGCAACATCGCCATCTCCTTCATGAAGATCAACAACGACCTTCGCTGGATGGGCTCGGGCCCCAACACCGGCCTGGGCGAGATCGCCCTCCCGGACCTGCAGCCCGGCTCCTCGATCATGCCCGGCAAGGTCAACCCGGTGATCTGCGAGGCCTCCATCATGGTGGCCGCACAGGTCATCGGCAACGACACCGCCATCGCATGGTCCGGCACCAACGGCGCCTTCGAGCTCAACGTCGGCATCCCGGTGATGGCCGCCAACCTGCTCGAGTCCATCCGCCTGCTGGCCAACACCAGCCGCGTCATGGCGGACAAGATGATCGACGGCATCACCGCCAATGTGGAGCGCGCCCGCTTCCTGGCCGAGGCCTCCCCCTCGATCGTGACGCCGCTGAACAAGTACATCGGCTACGAGAACGCCGCCAAGATCGCCAAGACCGCCGTCAAGGAGGGCCTGACCATCCGCCAGGCCACCGAGAAGCTCGGTTTTGTCGGCGAAGGCGAGGGCAAGGTTTCCGAGGCCGACCTCGACAAGGCACTGGACGTCACCACCATGACGGCCCCGGCACACAAGGCGTAAAGCACTCAGCGCCCGACGGCGGCCGGCACCTTTCGCACGAAAGGCGCCGGCCGCCGTCGCACTTTAAGGCAACATCAGCTCGGACTCCAGAAATTTGCACTTCGGGGTACTTAGTGCAAAAATTTACTTTGTGACTGATAGTGCAACTTCTGACGGCCTGCGCGAGCGCAAGCGGACGGCCACCCGGACCGCCATTACCTCCGCCGCCCGCGCCCTAACCTCCGAAAAGGGCCTCAACGGCTACACCGTGGAGGAAGTCTGCGAAGCGGCCGGGATTTCGCGCCGGACCTTCTTCAACTACTTCCCCACCAAGGAAGACGCCATCATCGGCCACGCCGAGGACGACGTTCCGGCCGATGTCATCGAGGAATTCGTGGCCGGTGCCGCCGGCTCCCGTGCCGGCGAAATTTCGCCCACCCTGTTCAGCGACCTCGTCCGGCTCTCCCTGCGCCTGGCCGAAGGAATGACGGAGTCCGAGGAAGAAACCCGGCAGCTGATCGGGGTCGTCAAAAAGGAACCGCAGCTCATCCTGAAAATCATCGGGGTCACGGAACAGCGCGAAGCCCAGTTCGCCCGGGACGTCGCCAGGCGTGAAGGCCTGGCGCCGGACCACCCAGTGGTGCAGATGGCAGTGGTCCTGCTCAGCACCATCGCGCGCAAAAGCAGCATGGCCTACTTCTCAGACGGCAATACCCGCAGCTACCCGGACCTGCTGCTGGAGAACATCTCCGCCGCCAGCCTCCTCTTCTCCCAACCATTCGACAGCACGGCCACCGCCGCAGAAGGACAATCATGAGTACCGCCACCACCAAGGCGCCGGCAGGGCCCCTGCTGCTGACCCAAAAGCGCATCTGGATCATCTTCTCTGCGCTGATCGCCGGCATGCTGCTTTCCAGCCTGGACCAGACCATTGTCTCCACGGCCATGCCCACCATCGTGGGCAAGCTCGGCGGGGTGGAGCACCAGGCCTGGATCACCACCGCCTACCTGCTGGCCACCACCATCGTGATGCCGATCTACGGCAAGTTCGGTGACATCCTGGGCCGCCGCAACCTCTTCCTGGTGGCCATCGCGCTTTTTACCCTCGCATCCGTGGGCTGCGCCCTGGCCGCCGACTTCTGGGGGTTCGTCATCTTCCGCGCCATCCAGGGCCTGGGCGGCGGCGGCCTCATGATCCTCTCGCAGGCGATCATCGCCGACATCGTTCCCGCCAAGGAGCGCGGGAAGTACATGGGTCCGCTCGGTGCCATCTTCGGCCTCTCGGCCGTGGCCGGCCCGTTGCTGGGCGGCTTTTTCGTGGACCACCTGACCTGGGAGTGGGCGTTCTACATCAACATCCCGGTGGGCCTTGCCGCCTTCGCCATTGCCTGGTTTGCCTTGACCCTGCCCAACAAGAAGGCCGAGAAGCGGATCGACATCCTTGGCGTTGTCCTGCTCTCTGCCGCCACCACCTGCCTGATCTTTTTCACCGACTTCGGCGGCAAGAAGGACGAGGGCTGGGACTCCCCCCTCACCTGGGCATTTGGTGCGGGGCTGCTGCTTTCTGCCGCCGCGTTCGTCATGGTGGAGCGCCGCGCCGAGGACCCCATCATCCCGCTGAGCCTGTTCCGGAACCGGATCTTCATCAATGCCACCGCCATCGGCTTCACCCTGGGCCTGGGCATGTTCTCCGCCATCGCGTTCGTCCCCACGTTCCTGCAGATGTCTTCGGGTACGTCCGCTGCAGAATCCGGCCTCCTCATGCTCCCCATGATGGCCGGCCTTATGGGCACCTCCATCTACTCGGGCATCCGGATCTCCAAGACCGGCAAGTACAAGATGTTCCCCATCCTGGGCGCCGTCTTCACCATGGCGGCCATGCTCTGGATGACCACCCTTGCCGCCAGCACCCCCATCTGGGTCATCTGCCTGCAGCTGTTCGTCTTCGGCGCCGGCCTGGGCCTGATCATGCAGGTGGTGGTCCTGGTGGTCCAGAACTCCGTACCTGCCGACCAGATCGGCACCGCCACCAGCACCAACAACTACTTCCGCGAAGTGGGGGCCGCCATGGGCGTGGCCGTCTTCGGGTCCATCTTCACCACCCGCCTCTCCGAGGCCCTGACCAGCGCCTTTACCGGCGCGGGGGCCTCCGCCGAGCAGGCCGGGCAGTCCACCCGGACCCTGGACCCGCAGGCACTGAACCAGCTCCCCGAACAGCTGCGGGACGCCATCGTGAATGCCTATGCCGACTCCCTGGCGCCCGTGTTCTGGTACCTGCTCCCCTTCATCGCCATCGCGCTGCTGCTGGCCCTCACGCTGAAGCAGATCCCTTTGTCGGACACCGCCGGTATGGTGGCCCGTGGTGAGGCCGTGGGCGGCGAGGAGGCAGAACGGCTCGCCGCCGGGCTTCCCGCCGCCGCTGCCGGGGACGCGGAAGCCGGACGTGACGGGGACGTTGTGAAGGACGACGACGGCGAGCTGGTTTCCCAAGGCCGCTGACCGGCGTCGGACGCCTTACTTGGCCCCTGGCCAGCTGTGCGCCAGGCGCACGGCGGGGCCGGCGGGAAGTGACCAACAGGGTCGCCGCAATCTTTGGGGGTTGCGGCGCCCCTGTTTTATTCAGGGTGTGCCGCTGCTGCGGCTAGGGCTCGAAGTGGACTGCTGCGGTGGGGGCCAGCGCCTGCCGGATGCTGGTGAGGTGCCCGGGCATCAGGTCGGGAAGGTCATCAAGGGTAAACCAGCCGACAGCAAGGGATTCGTCGTCGTTGACCCTGGCTTCGCCGGAGACGTAGCGGCACAGGAACACCACGTCCAGGAATTCGCAGACGTCACCGTTGGGATACGTGACCGGCCCCACAGCGCCAACCGACACCACGCGCTCTGCCTCGGCCACCACAGCCGTTTCCTCGAAGATCTCACGGACCAGCCCTCGTGCCGGCTGCTCGCCGGGGTCGAGCATGCCGCTGACCAGCGCCCATTGGCCGTTGTCAGCCCGCTGGGCCAGCAGGATCCGGCCGGCGTCATCCACCACCACGCCCCGCACGCCGGGAACCCAGATGGGATCGTTGCCAATCTTCTTGCGCAGCTTCAGGACGTATTCGGGTGCAGGCATAGGGCCAGCCTATCCAACCCCCGGGGGTCGCTTCCCGTGAGTCAGGCGGGAAGCAGCATGGCCCCGGCGGCTCCGGCAAGCATGAACGGCCCGAACGGGATGGACGACTTAAGGGTTCCCTTCCGTGCCGCGAGGAGGGCCAGGGACCACAGGCCGCCCAGCAGGAAGGCCAGGAAGGTTCCGGCGAACAGGTGCACCCAGCTCAGGTAGCCCAGGTACATGCCCAGCACTCCTGCGAGTTTGACGTCGCCGAACCCCATGCCGGGCGGGTATACAAAGCGGAGGACGAAGTAGAACAGCCACAGGATCCCCGCTCCCGCCACCACGCGCACGGCCGGGGTGGAAAGGAAACCGGCGCCGGCCCCCGCATCCGGGAGCGGGCCGGCCCAGGCGACGGCGGCTGCCGCCAGCAGGAGCACGCCGGCCACCGCATAGGACGGAAAGACGATCCGGTTGGGCAGGAGGTGGTGCCGGACGTCGATGACGGTCAGCCGGACCGCCATCACCGCGAAGTAGAGGCAGGCCGCCAGAACCAGCCAAAAGGCCAGCGGGGTGTGCTGCCAGAGTTCACCGAGTCGTCCGATCACCCCTCGGATGCTACTGGATCACACCATTCCCGCCGTAGCGCGCCCGCGTAAACTGTGGATATGTCGACCTGGGACTCACGGCGCAGCCCGGCTCCGGACCCTCCTGCCGCCCCGGCGGACCTTCCCGCCGTGTTCCGGAACCTGTGCCGGTCCTCTCCCTGGAAGTGGCAGTCGCTGCGGTTTGAGTACTGGGACCAGGCCTTTGCGTCGGCCCCCGCCCCGGGCGCCACGTTCGTCCGCGCCTGGCTGCGACGGCCGGGCGCTCTCCGCCTGGAAAGCCCTGAGCGGCTGGTCCTGCACAGCACCACGGGTATCAACGATTCCCGCGACGTTTTCTATGTAAGCGCCACACGCAAATCCTGGCTCCTCCCTCCGCACCTGGTCACCCCCGTCTATGACGACGGCGGGCTGGTACGCCGCCGTCCGGAGGCAGCCTACGGCGAGCCCGGCTTCGGCAACGGACGCTTCTCGGCGGCGCTGGATCCCGTGGAGCTCGCCGGCAACGCCCCGGTGCCCATCGAGTTTCCCGGCAGCAACGCGCTGGACATCCGGGAGGTGCGGTACTCCGACCACGAGGGCCGGACAGTCCTTGAAGCCGTGGTGGCCCCCAACGCCGCGTACCGCCCCGCCGATCCAGCCGCTCCCCTGTGCCTGCCCGGCAGCTCCCTCCTCCGCGTGGACGTGGACACCGGTGTCTGTGTGTCCAGCCAGTCGCTGGAAGCGGAAACGGAAGGATATGGCCACTGGATCCGGATCATCGCCGTGGACGAGTACATGCTCGATGACCTGTTCCTGGCCCAGTCCATGAACCTGACCGATGTCCGCCGGCACATCAGCTGGGACATACCGGCCTGAACGTGACAGGCTGCGTCCGCGCCCGTCGGCTAGGTGTATTGACCACGGAGGTTAGGAACATGCGGCGTGGTTAGGTGACAATAAGAAGACCTCCAAGTGGAGTGGGGCTTGTCTAAGAGTCCGATCCACAAGGAGGTCTTCAATGTCCCATGCTAACGCGCTTCTGACGCCGAAGGGACGGCTCCGGCTGGCCCGGTGCATCGTCGATGACGGGTGGCCGCTGCGCCGTGC